>JBHLLI010000249.1:0-2587 GCA_048885765.1 Candidatus Hermodarchaeota archaeon | reverse complement strand
TCTTGGTTATATTTTTCTAATAAAATGGTGGTAACTGTAACACCTGATCGTGAAATTCCTGGCAAGATAGAGGTTCCTTGTATCAGTCCTGAAAAAAAACTATCTTTTGTTATATCTTTTAATGAAATATCTGCAACGGTATTTGTTCCATATGTTTTTCTTGACTTGAGAAGGAATATTCCGGTAATTATTAAAAAACCTGAAATAATTAGGGTAATCACATCTCCTTGCAAAGCAACAAAAGCATCAGATATAATTATTTTAAAAATAATATAGAGTGGTATCGCTGTTATTGCAGTACCTATTGTAGCATAAATTAGCCAATTTCTTTTTTTTACATATATCTCATCAACGACAAATGATTTCGGGATAAAACTTTTAAAAATTTTAATATAGTCTTTTCTAAATTTTAATAAAACTGCTAATGTAGTACCAAGATGTAACCATATTGCAAGACTCAATGCCTCCTCGGAAGTAAATCCAAATACATTCATAGATACGATAAATACTTGACCACTTGAGGAAATGGGCAACCATTCGAAAAAACCTTGCAATATTGCGATAATAATATATTCTATCATAGTTTAAAAATCGTATTTATTTAAACCTTTCATTAAACAATCAACAATCTCATTTCGTGCAACCCTAAAGCCTTCAAGTTCTTTCATACTTGGATCCGCTATATCACCAGTTTCTCCAGCAAATTCTTTAATAGTTAATATTTCTTTTCCATCAATATTAAAAAAAGTATGCATTTCTTCTTTGTGTTTATTGGTTAATGTGAGTATTAAATCTGCATCTTCGACTAATTTAGGATACTTTTTTAAATCTCTTGATAGAGCACTTTCAGATAATCTAATCCCTATTTCCCCCATAGCTAATTTGGCATCCATTGAGATTAGCATTCCATCTCGAGCATTTGAGGCAATACCCCCTGAATCCACATCCACGTCTAAATTGACTTTGGAAAAAAATTCATTTAAGAATCCTTCAGCCATTCGCGATCTAGCAGTATTCACCGAACATACAACTAAAATCCTTCGATAGGGAAACTTAGTACTCATTAAATAGATAAAAAGTAAGATGTAAAAAAACTATTATTATTCAAAACTTTTAAAATTAGCAAATTTAACTCCCGAACTTTTCATAGTATTAAGAGCATTTTTTACACTACCTTCCGGTAAATTGACACCTCGTGTTAGTTCTACTAATAAATACACGTTATAACCAAAATCTAATCCATCCATAGCTGTATAGTAACAACAATAATCTAAAGCTAACCCACAAATAAAAATTCTTTTAATTTTTTTTGATTTTAAATATTCTCTTAATCCAGTTTCAGATTTTCTGTCATTATCTCGAAAACCTGAATAACTATCTACCTTTGGGTTAGTACCTTTTCTGATAACTTTGTCTGCCAAATCAGTTTTTATTTTATGGTGAAATTCTGCTCCTTTCGTGTTTTGTACACAATGATCAGGCCATAATACTGGACCTATAGCTCCATCTCCTGATGTAAATTCATCTCCAGGAGCTTTACCTTGATGACTGCTTGCAAATGATAAATGATTTTGAGGGTGCCAGTCCTGAGTTAAAACTATAGTTGCTTTATGTTTTTTGAAGAGTTCAGCAATTTGATTGATTCCATCTATAATAAGGTCTCCTTCCTCAACGGCTAATGACCCCCCCGGAATAAAATCATATTGCATATCAACAATAATTAAAGCATCTTTTTTGTCAATTTTAACATTTTCTTCAAATTTTAAATCTTCCATTAAAATATCACATAATACAGTTTATTTAATAAAATCTATCTTTCAGCTAATAAATCCTTTTTATAGAACATATATACTGAATTAGAGAAATACCAATAGAGTATAGATAAAACAACAGCCCATTCCCAGGTAGGCAATATAATATATACCATTTGCCCAAAAGAATAACATAGAGTAGGAAAATATGAACAAAAGTTAGTGATGAAGAAAGGGATTAAAAATCCAATAAAGATACCTGCTACTATGAATCCACTTGTCGTTATAAATTTTGAAAAGTTGGGATTTTTTAACATTAAAAAGCTAAACGTGAAACAAGTTATAGCGCCACCTATCCAACTCAGAAGGACAAAAAATCCATGTAAGTTACTTTGAATTGGATCATGTCCCGCAACAGCTCCAGTTAGAATTGCATTAACACATGCAAAAATTCCAGTTACAATTGCTATCTTTCTAATTATCTCATTTACATTCTCAGTTTTTAGAGTTACCCCTAAGGAAACAACAAAGGGAATTGCTGTTATATTAGAGATTATTAAACCTATTCTTGCGATTGGGCCATATGGTTCAAGAAGTAACATACTTATTGATAGTGCCCACATTCTATACGTTGGCGTCAAAATTAAGGTTATAATATATCCAAGAGTTCCAATTAAGAAAGACATTATTCCAAGAATATATCCATAAGTAAACAATTTATTCCGATTATTCATAATGATCTGACTACTTTTTATAGTATAAAAAAATTTCTATAATAAAATACAATTGCGTCAATTAAATTCTTCTATAAATCATATAAGTTGATACAGAAAAAT
>JBHLLI010000248.1:0-2620 GCA_048885765.1 Candidatus Hermodarchaeota archaeon | reverse complement strand
ACTCAATGTACCATTCAATATTGTACCAGTCAGAATAACTCCCATACCTTTTATAGGAAAATGATGATCAACAGGAATTATGAGATCTCCTTCGAAATGTCTTTCAATTTTTAAAGATTCTATCACCTTTGAAATTCCGTTTTTTAATTCCTCAAACCCTATCTTATTTTTAGCAGAAACAGCAAAAATAGGTACATCATAACCAAAGGAAGTTGAACCAAAAAATTCTCTAGTTTTTTTTATCTCTGCTGTGATATTGCCCCTGTATAGATCAATTTTATTGAGAACAACAATGATTTTATTTATTTTAAGAGATTCAATCATAATAAGATGCTCTCCTGTTTGAATTTGAGGACCTTTGTTAATATCAATAACAATTAAAGCACAATCTATAATTTCTACAGAAGAAGCACTAATTTTTATTAAATCTGCATGACCAGGGCCATCGACCAATGTAATTAAGTAATTATTAAGTATGAAACTTGTAAAGCCTAAATCAATAGTGATACCACGTTCTCTACTTTGAGGATGAGCATCAATTCCCGCTGTAGAGATTATTTGACTAAGTACTGAAGCAATTTTAGTTTTTCCCGAGTCAATATGACCAAATAATCCGATGTGTATAGGAATTTTATCCTCTATTGACATTCTATTTTAATTTCTTTTTTAGATATACTTAAAAATGAGTTTCTTATAAAATGAATTTTTTCATTTTAAACCTCTTATTCCAAACAAATATTTATTAATTCGTTTACCATATATTAGAAATAATATCTTGTTATAAACAAAATTTGGCCGGATTATGATTCAATATCAATTGAATTAGATTTTACATCTAAAATCATAATCCCTGTATTTTATAGGCTTTATATCTAGTATACTCAACCTTAGAAGATATTAGATTATCTTAAAAGTGCTAAACTCATCCATTTCATATTTTAAAGATTCAAATCATGACAAATTTGATTATGATTCCTTACAACCTTATATACTGATGTAAAGCTCCATTAGAATTAAATAAAGATAAATAGATATTATCAAAATTATAATAAAAAGGAGGTGAAAAAGGTTGGATATAAAAAGAGCAAAGGAATTAACACTCGAATTAACAAGTTTAATAGATCAAATTGATAAAGAAGATATAAGCAACTTTAATAAAATGAGTGAAAAATTACAAAATGAGATAAGAGTAAAAGTTTTAGCAATTCTAAATGAATTAGACATTAGATCTGGAGAAGTAATAAGTTTTGGATGTTAATCTAATTAAAACAAACTGAAAACAAATAACTAATAAATTTTTTTTAATATACAAAAAAATTAAATGAGCTTTGAGAAAGAAACATGAAAAATAACATAATAATTCTTTTAAATATTGGACTCTAATAGACTTATAATTACAGTTTTATTTTTATTTATTAAAAGATATTAAAACAACTTCAAATTGATGAATTTATGAGTAAATTTTGTCCTTATTGTGGTAATCCAGTTAAAGAAAGTGATAAATTTTGTATTATTTGCGGTAAACCGTTACTCACGGATATTCCTAAGCGAGAAAAGAAATCAAAAGTACAGGAACCTAAGAGAGAAGAAACAATTAAACCCGTTGAAAGGAAGTTAGAAACAATAAAACATGTAGAGGCAGAAGACGTAATTGATGAGGAATCAAAACCTATAAAAACAAGCATATTTAAAAAAGCCAGAGAAACAGGAGAAGTTAAACCTCTTCCAGAAGAAGTTAAAGAACAAATGGTTTATTATATTGAGTATAATGATATCCAACTAAATAAAAAAGTTCTTGTCGAAAAACTAACAGAACTCTCTAAATCTACAAAAGATCCTAAATATGAGTACGATCATAATTTTAAAAAAGAAATTACTGTAAAATTGGAAGCATTAAAAACTCTAATAGATGAACTGAAACAAAAGGAGAGTGTTATTAAGCAAAATTTAGAAGAACCTTTTATCGTTCAAAAGATTACAGGTGATATTGATACTAAAATATTCCAGCTTGAAAATCTTTCAAAAGAACATAAATTACACAAAATTGATGATGAAACGTTTGAAAAACTAAAAGAGAAGTATAAACAAGAAAAAGCTGATCTAGAAAAACAGAAAGAGGAATTAATAGCTGGAATGAAATTATGGATTAAAGATTTGAAATTAGAAAAAGCCGAATTAAATAGTGAGCGAAAACTTAACAAAGGGAGATTTCATGCAAAGGAGATAGCTGAGGATGATTTTAAGAATAAGGATAAAGATTTTGACTTAAAAATAAAGAAAACTGAAACTAAAATAAAGACTTTAGAAGATTTAACAAAATAAGTTTTTTCGTAAAAATATTTTAATATCAAATATTTTAAAATTCGATAAACATGAGAAATAAATTAATTGCCATCATAGTGCTATTAATCGGATTATCACTTATAGTGATTGGGATCATTCAAGGACAACACCTAATTATAAATTCTATTTATGAAGAAATGGCTTTAATTAGTTAATATTCCCATTTTCCTTTTTTAGAGGTTGCTGAATTATCTAAAAATCCCTTCTTCTGAAAAATCTTTTCTTGTGATTTTCTATATTTATTAGCTTGATTATAATGAGGTTTGCATAAATAAAT
>JBHLLI010000247.1:0-2811 GCA_048885765.1 Candidatus Hermodarchaeota archaeon | reverse complement strand
CCACAGATAATATAAATATGATAATCAAAATCTTGAGTATCATGCAAAAAAGGTGAATTCTTAAAGCGAAATGTAGCACTTTTTCCTTTTGGTTCAATATTTATTATTGAAATTTTAATATCAGGTGAAAAAGGATCATATACAGGATAAAAACTTTTAAAACTTTCTAGATGTATCCTGGATATTGGATTATCTTTCAGTGTTCTCATTTGTTTTAGAATACTTGGTCCAAATGTAAATTTAATATCGTTTACAGCTTCCTTTCCGATTTTTTTGGCTAAACCTTCTGTATCAGGGATATATTTTCTAAATCGTGAAATGAGAGCTTTATAATAAGAAATGGCTAACTCTAATGGAATATAACTTCTTTTAGAAGTAAAATATAACTTATAAGCTCCTATTTTCTTGTGAAAAATTAGATTCTTGGCTTCTAGAACAGATACATATTTAGATACAGTATTTCTCGAAAATTTAGTAAAATTAACAATATCTGAAGCTGTGATTCCACCAGGATTATCTCTAATACATTCTAGTATTACATATTCATGATTAACAGAATTTTTTCTATCTGAAGTTAATATTATCACCAAATGAAATTAGCTTTATTCAGTATCTTCCAAAAGAAATATTTATATATTATTCTAACAAATGATAAAATAAAAATATTGATCACAAGTAATGGTGATCATTAATTTATAGTTGAGAAAAAATGTCGAGAAGAACGTTAATCATTTCAATAGTAATAATTACTTTAGGCTCAGGTTTAGTCTCTGGAGGAGTTTTAACTGAAGATTTTATTAATAAACTAGTTATCGATTCTGTGGATGAGGGTCTTCTAGGGATCGAAGAAGAAGCAATACCATTAATTGAACCAATGATTAAACAAAAAGGAATACCTGAAGCACTTAGAGGCATTCGAGATTTGGGAATCCCTATTCTCGAAGAGATGGTTGAGAATACATTTGTGGCAGTTCTAATTAATACATTTGTTAATACTGGAGGAGAAGTATTCAGTTCATTCTATCCACCTATAGGCATGGAGAGATTTTTCAATAACGATACTACTGGAGTTTGGGTTATATTCAGCGGGGTCTCCCAATACCATATTGAACCTCTAAATTTTAGTGAGGATGCACAAAATAGGATATTATATGGAAATAGTACTACTATCCCTGGATATATTCCCGGAATTCAAGGTTTTCTTAATGATACTTCAACAGGTGAGGGTGTAGCGACCTTTATAGATCAATATTGTGTTGCTAATACAAGTATAACTAGCGAATTGAACGAAACTATGCAGCAAAATTATAACTGTACATGGTATCAGCTTACAAAATTATATGAATATGTGAATGACTACTTAATTGAATTAATAATACCTATTATTATAGCAAATAATTTGCACGTAGATTATATGCCAGAGTTAGCGGGACTCCTTTCTGTCAATGAAATTGCTAAAGCTTTATTTATGGAACAATGGGCTAATGGTACGATTTTAAATGAGGTTTTATATGAAGAGGGTATTGATTTCAGCGAAATGCTAGACGAAATAAACGAAACCTTGATTGGATTTGAGGTTGGTCGTACTAGTCCATCGAATATAACAAGAAAGATTGCTTATGCCCTTTTTGATGAAATAAAATACCCGAATGCTTTAACAAACGATACTGGGATTGATCAGTGGATTACATCATATAATAATAATACAATAAAATTAACTCTAATGAATGATTTCAATCTAACTTCAGCTCAAATGAATATGATTCACTATTGGTTATTTGAAGAATCATTTCAGGAAAATATTGTTCCTGAACTCTTAAAGTTACCTCCTCCAGAAGGTAGAGGAATGAACATTACTCAATATGCTAGAGTTTTACTTTTGGAACAATGGGCAAATGGTACAGCTGAAGGTGAAATTTTATATCCCGATGGATTTCCCCTTCCTTTGAAAGCAGGGACAATTTATGGGTTCGAAGTAGGTTATCAAGGCATCAGTATACCCGTTTTACCAACCAACATGTCTCTAAGGTCAGCAGAATTCCTTTGGAATGTTTCAAATGAATATTCATTAGTAAATAATCGGGGTTTGCAAAGATGGTATTATGCTGTTTCAAATCCAACTTCAGAAACTGCTAATGACTTAAAACAAAACAATTACTTAGAAGATGATGAATTAACTATGATCTTAAGCTGGTTGCCAAATTTTAGAGATAATGTTATGCCTTATCTAGCTCAGGAAGAAATGAATTTACCAATGGACTCCCTCTCATTTAGTAATTCGATAGAACTTGGAATGGTCATTCCAGGAGGAGTAACAATAGCAGGTGGTCTAGCAGGCTTAGTTACAAGTATTATCAAAAAAAGACTTATAAAAGGTAAATAATTGAATCAAATTGCGAGTTGATAAATCTTGTCTAGAAGAGTTCTTATTGTTTCAATTGTGTGTCTTACACTGGGATCAGCGTTAGTTCCTGGGGGAATTTTAGTTGATGATTTTATTAATCAAATCGTTGCTAATTCTCTTGATGAAGGGCTTTTAGGGATTGAAGAAGAGGCATTACCAATGGTTGAATCGATGGTTGCTGAATTAGGAATACCAAGAGCTCTTAGAGATATTAGAACAAAAGGATTGAGAAGTACAGAAGCAATAGTAAATGCTACTTTTTTTATGTTCTTGATAAATATGACTTTACATGAGGATCCTGTACTGGGAGTTGTTCCTTTGGAATTATTTTTTGATCGATGGATACAATGGGTGTTGATTATTCCAGTTACATATAGTTCTTCCCTTAATGGGATGGGATATCCTCC
>JBHLLI010000246.1:0-2854 GCA_048885765.1 Candidatus Hermodarchaeota archaeon | reverse complement strand
GAAGCTGAAACAACAGAGATGTTTCCAAGAGAAGTTGAAGAAGAACCTGTGACTACCACAACATCTGATTTCTGTACAAATTGCGGGGCTAAAATTGTTGCAGATGATTTATTTTGTACAAATTGTGGAGCAAAAAAGCGGTAAATCAAAATAATTAATTTTTTAGCATAAAGTTGTTTCAAATCCATTTTTTATGAATCTCCTTATAATTTCAATGAAAAAAATATTAAAGAGTAAATCATAGTAATTTATATTAATATTCGAATTTCAGTGTTTTAATACAAACAATGTCAAAAGAGATAAAAGGAATAATAGTAAGTCGCTTAATCGTTTTGGTTTCAATTGTTTTAGTGCCGATCGTTATTTTTTTTATCTATAACTATGTTGATTTTAATTTGTGGTATTCGAATGATTTAGTTTTAAAGATTATAATAATCAAAATTATATGTCCTCTTATTTTTAGTATTTCATGGTTATTCTTTTTAATTCTCTTTATTAATCGTTTTGCTAATACTCTTGATGAATTTGATAGTACAATTAGTGTAGTTCCCTCTAGATTAAAATTCTTCTATGGTATAAATGCAGTATATATTATGTGTATCTTTATTTTTCCATTGATTACTCCAGTTATATGTATTCTTAGTTTTGCTTCGATGGCATGGCGATTAACGACCATTAAAAAAAAAGTGTGGGACGAAGAAACAAAAGTCCCTCTAATTACATGGATTAGTATGGCCTTAGCATCTATTGTTCCAATTTTTTGTGTCATAAGTGTTATACCTGAATTTTTTGTATTAGCTTATTTCTTATGGAATGTTATATGGATCCCGCTTCTTCCATATCTCTTTAGCTTTTCTTATGCCCTATTCACAGCCTTAGCTATTGGTTCTTTCATACTTTTATTTTATAATGCAGGTGTAAGTGAATACGAACAATATTGGGCAGAACCTTCAAAAAAGAAAAATATTTGGTTAATAAAAGTCCTTGAAATATTACTTTTTGCGTTTTTATTGTTTCTAGATATCGGAGATTATGACGTAAAAATTCTATTCTATTATGCTGGATTTATTTTTATTATTATCACATCAATTGTTAATTTCATTCAAGGTAAATCTAAAGTGAAAGGTTTTAAAAGCCATTTATTCGGATATCTTATTGCAGCTGTGTTTATAGGCTCAAATGTACTTTTTACAACTTCTGAAATATCAGAATTTTTAAGAGTTTGGAGTCTATTAATTTCAGCTATACTATACATTATCGTATTTTTCTATACTTTTATACAAATCGAATGATATTATTTTATAGTTAATCAAGTAATAATAGTTTCAATAAATTTAAACAATACATTTTATAATAAGTGATTGTTAATCTGTAAAATTCGAGAGATTATAAATAAAATTTAAAATAATAATCATAAGTTCCAATTAATAATCATATATGATATTCTTACTAATCTGATATCATTTTTATTAAGTGAGTGAAAAAATCTTAAAAGATTCTATTATATTAGAACAAAAATGATTAAAAATTCAAATTTTGATTATATCCTTAATAATAATTAGAATTTGATAAAAATAAAAATGTGAGAAATATGAAAAATTTAAATACAAAATCCTTACTGGTCATTACACTTGTCTTTAGTTCATTATTTGCGATGCCAATTGCAGTTATGGGACAGGAAAAGGAGTACAACGATCAATTCGTTCTTAATCAATTTGATGAAGGTATATTTGATAGTTTTCGTAATGGTTTTGGCGCAATTTTTGGAGACCATTTAGGATATGGTGGAAAAATATTGGGTTCTTTATTTGAAACACTCTTTCTTCAAGGTTTAAATCTCACTAAGTTTGAGATGTTAGATAACGTATTTGTGATAAGTGCAAATCGATCTCATCTCATCCCGGGAGGTACATATAATTTTAATCTTGAAGGTGATACTGAGGATATTTACTTCGCTCCTCATGAGTATAATATGATTATTCCAGCAATCGCCTCAATGGATGCAACAGAAATTGGACATGCATACTGTGTTGTTGAAAAACATGGTGAATTTACTTTTGATATCGAAGTAGGAGCAGCTGTAACTTTGGTTATTTGGGATAATGATCGTTCATTTATTACAGCAGTCAGCAAATTACTCAGTTTCTTTAGACAAGTTATGGATTATAAGTTTGCTGCTAGGCAAATTCCTCTGGAGCTTATCAGGGATGGAATTTCCTTGCTTACTTGGTTCTTAATTCATATCAATGATATTTTTACAGGAGATGAGTTGTTTGTTTTAAATCCTATTACCTGGCAGAGGTTAGTCATTACTCCTGGCGCAGGTTTTGAAATAAATAAAACCTGGTATATTACTGGAGCTGATGGGAATATGAATCCCGCAACCGATCAAGAAATGGATCCTCTTAACTCAACTTGGAATTCAGTATTGATGGCTTGGAACGCAATGGCTCAACTTAGAAAAGATAATTATATGGAATGGCTTTTAACAGAAACTTCAGGAGAAGTTGCAGAAGCTTTTTGGACTCAATTTTCATTCGATTTAATTCAATTATGGGTAAAGAATTTTGAGATTCACATTGATGTTGCAGCAATTCTTAATGCTGCCAGTGGAGGGGGTGGTGCAAATCCTGAACTACTTATCGCTAATGCTTTTGAAGGTTGTAATATTGATTTCTATTTATTTACACATCACTTAGCAGGAGCATTCTTATACAATGATACAGATGATAATGAAGTTATCTCTGCTAATTATGTTCCAGTTAATGTTGATGGTAGTTCTGTTGAGGTGCCTTACAGTAATGAACTCACACATAGGCTAATATTAGGACGAGTAATGGGGGGCTTTCAGTTT
>JBHLLI010000245.1:0-2887 GCA_048885765.1 Candidatus Hermodarchaeota archaeon | reverse complement strand
TTCCTGAACCTACATTAAGAGAATAATCAGGTTGAGGAAGACGTAACTGTTTAAAGAAAACCCTGTCCAGATACTTCGAATAATGTTGATTAGTATGGATTATAAAGAAATTTACTTTCCTTTCCAAGCATAAAGAAATAATTGGACTCATCTTGATGATTTCAGGACGAGTACCCAAAACAATAGCAATAGAATCCATATGAAGCCGTTCCGCTTATATTTCATTAATAAAAATTATATTAGGTGCCCTCATTCTACCTAGAATTTCAGTTTTCCTTTCTTTTATATACTTCACAACTTCTTGATGAGGAACTAAGACAATTATTAGATCTGCTGACTCTGCGATATTGATTATTTCATAAATTGAAAAATTATCAATATAAGGATCGACAGCAATTATCTTAGCATCACTCCTTTTTGTTTTTATCGTATCAATAATTTTAAGTGCTGGACTTTCCCGAATATCTGCAACATCGGGTTTATATGTTTTGCCAACAATAATTACCTTAGGTCTTGGATGATCAGACGGAATTAAATTCATAATCTTTTCTGTGATAAATACAGGCATGTTATCATTAATTTCGCGAGCTAAGGGGATTAAACGACTGATGTTTGGTTCACTTTTATATAAAAACCAAGGATCTATAGGAATACAATGACCACCAACCCCAATTCCACTGCTCAATATTTGAACTCTTGGATGATGATTTGCTAGTTGAATTACTTTTTTATGATTAACCCCTATCTGATCACAAATCATCCTTAGCTCGTTCGCATAAGCGATGTTAATATCACGGTATGTATTTTCAGCTAATTTTACCATTTCAGCTGTAATATCATCAGTTAAGAATATTCTACCTTTAACAAAGGACTTGTAGATGGTAGCTGCAGATTTTGCTGAATCTAAAGAAATCCCACCAATAATTCTATCATTATAAATGAGTTCATGAACTAAATTTCCAGGGTACGCGCGTTCTGGACAATGTGCCACAAGAATATCTTTTGGAACTCTAAATGGGGTTTTATTTTCAATAGTTTTTTTAATCACTCTTCTACAAGTAAATGTAGGAACTGTTGACTCTAAGATTATAAGATTGGAGGGTGACAGGTAAGGTAGAATTGAGCTTAACGCGTCTTTAACGTAAGATAAATCTGCATCATGTGATTTGTAATTAAGTGGAGTAGGAACTGCTATAATGAATGCATCACTTGGTTCTACATTAGTTTTGAAAGTCAAACGGCCTGATTCCCAAGCAGATATAAAATGGTCAGAGAATTCCTTTTCCTGGATAATTACTTCACCGTTTTTAAGACGCATTATTTTATCTTTATTTATGTCTACTCCATGAATTGAATATCCTGTTTCTGTTAGAAGTACTGATAATGGTAATCCTATATAGCCTAAACCCATTACTGTGATATTTATGTTTTTCACTCTTAATCCTTCATTTAAATACAGTATATCTATGAAACCTGTTCTATTTATGGTAACGGTGTTATCCATTAATAATCCTATAATTCTTTTATATTTTATTTAATCTAAAGCTGGATAATGAATTTGTAAATTAACCCGTTTTGAGGAAAATTTTATGGTCTTAATTCCCTTTATTTAATCTATATCTCAACCAATTCACAGAACAATCTCTTGGTCCTGATGATACACGAGGAAGCCTGAATAACCCTATATTTTCTGGTGGATTGATCCATTGATTTTCCACCAATGCTGCAGTCTTGTACCCACTTTTAATGACTATATTTTCTAAATCCTTGTTGTAATCACCATCAGGATATGCAAAATGTTCAATATCCTGCCCAAGTAGTTTTTGCAATTGCTTTTTTGAATTGAAGATTTCAAATTCACTTCTTTCAAGAGAAGTTTGGGATAGACAAGGATGGGTCACTGAATGCGATCCAATTGTGACATAATCACTCTCACTAATTTCTTTTATTTGTTCATTTGTCATGATATCTGATATATTCTCTTTATATGCATATATATTTGCTAATTTGTTTAGATAGGCTTCCTTTTCGGTTTCTGGTACCTTTTTTAAATATTCCTTATTTATTTTTGCTCCTAGTTTCTTTAGACGGAGAGTTTTTTTCCACCAAAATTCAAAGAAACCATTATTTTCAATCCCACCAGTGATGACATAGATAATAACAGGAATTTCCATTTTCTGTATAACTGGAAAAGTTTCGTGGTAAAAGCTTTTTTCTCCATCATCGAAAGTAATAACTAAAGATGGATTTTTAGGAAAATCATTGTTTGTGAAAATCTCATAAAGATCATTCAAAGAAACTATTTTATATCTTCTTTTCAGAAAAGAAATGTGTTTGATAAATGTTTTTCCTGATATTTCATGATATAATAGAATACCAAACTTGCTATTTCGTTTCATATTCTTATACATAAAATGGAGAAAGGAACCACCACTGAGTCTATATAGCTTAAATGCTAATTCAATTAGAGTTCCTTTCATGGAATCTCGATTCCTTTCATCTATAAATTCTCTTGTTGAATTCCAAGTTAAATATAAAAAAGATCAAATTAAAAAATTGATTGACATTTTCGAAATAGGCATTAATTATATTTTATATTGATGATATAGATTAATTAGGAGCATTAATAAATTTCTAGAGATTTTTAGCTAAACCTCCATTAGTGAGAAGTAACATTAATTCATTAATTAGATAATTACCTCAGACATATAAACCTTTGATAGACCTAGAGAAAATACTCTTATTAAAAATCACTTTTAAATTAGCACAAAAAATTGAAAGAAGATTACAAATGAATGTTTTAATTATAATGGAACTAAGCAATTCAAAATGTCGTGATAAGCTGAAACCATTGAGTATGGTTGATGAAATAACTAATATTGTGGTT
>JBHLLI010000244.1:0-2888 GCA_048885765.1 Candidatus Hermodarchaeota archaeon | reverse complement strand
TGTCCAAGAGTCAAAATATACAAGCAGCATAATCAAAATACCAAATAGATAACCAAAAATGATAGAATGTTTTATAATTCTTCGAAACGCATATGCAAAAAATCCTATTCCGCCAATAATCAATAAAATAATTAGAAATACAAATAATGGATTATGAGGTACAGTAAAGAAGTATAGAAAGTTTAAGATGTTTTTAGTTAAACTAAATGAGTGATTTTCTTGGATGGGTTCACCACCAGTAAAATTCATTGCTAAAAATCCCTCCCATAACGTTGGATAGAATAAAAAAAATAAGATGTTTAAGGCTAACGGTAATATCACTCCAATTATTCTGAGTAGACTTTTAATTGCTTTAAATTGAAACTTTATTGGTTTAAAACTGATCCTTAAAACCAGAAGAAATGGAATCATAAAAATTGTAATCGGTTTAATAATAATGCTTAACCCTAAAATGATGCTAGCGATAAAATCCCACTTTAGATCTTTACGAGTTAAGAACAGATAGAGAGATGATAAAATTAAAAGAGTTACGTATAAATTAATTTGCCCCAAAATATAATTAAAAAGATTAGGTAATCCCATTAAGAATAGACAAATATACATGATAATCCTCTTATCATCCTTTTCATGGTCTTCCTGTCTTATTTGAATTAGTATTTTATAGAGAATATGGCATACTAAAACGTTCAATAATAAATTTAGTAACGTGAATACAATAAAACCTAAATCGAAACCTAATAAATAAAATGGTACAAAAAAGATTGCTGAAATTGGAAAATATCTAAATGGCCACATCCCAGTATAATTTGAAAGATCATATAAACCATTAATATCTGTCAAAAATAGCTCCCCCACCCTGTAATAAACACGAAAATCATTTAGATCTCTAAAAAAGACCAGTGTTAAGATTAAAGATAATACAATAAAAAATCCATGAATGAGAACTGTATATCGAAAAATTTTTAGTTCCCAGAGGTTTTTCCATCTGTCTTTGATCCTAATGAATAATTTAAAATCCATATTTGATTCCCTGTAATTTTATCTTTTCCTTCTTATGTAATATGAATATATAATTAGACTTACAAAAAATACAGTTAATAATCCTATTAGCGTAGGTATTACGTAAATCGGTAAAAAATCGAGAGATATATCAATAATAACTACGTTTCCCGTAGTATAGAGTTTATAAGAGTATAATATACCCTGTTCATTGTAGATAGCAATAATTTTAATTCTGCTCTGAGGAACACCAAGCGATATTGCATCTACATCAATATCGACATTTATTGTTGGTAATACTCTGGTATCTACGTCATACCAATCATTTAATGCCAATGACCCTAAATATTCTCCAATTGGTATAGGAAACCAGAAAGGAACTAATGAGGTATACATTGAAAAATTCGATTCTATATCGTCGAAAATATACTTTATTTCTGAATCATTATCTTTTGTACCCCATATACTCTCGCTAGTCCAAACCCAAATGCTGAAATTTATTTTCGAAAATGACTGATTAATTTCAAAATTATTAATTTTCCATTTCATTCGCTTTCCTACACTTAAATTATCAAATATTCCTGAATCATCCCAG
This sequence comes from Candidatus Hermodarchaeota archaeon, assembly GCA_048885765.1. Taxonomy (GTDB): domain Archaea; phylum Asgardarchaeota; class Lokiarchaeia; order Sigyniarchaeales; family SOKP01; genus Loki-b32. Next base: position 1,294 of record JBHLLI010000244.1, on the reverse strand, counting down.
CCACTCCCAAAAATTGAATCCATTTCATTTTGATTACATACATTACATTTCCAAATTATTTCTTGGTCTACATTAACACCTACATTAAAACTAAATGCATTCACAATTGATATTGCATTGCTAATAAATAAAAAAAGTAAGATAAAATTGAGAATATATATAATTTTCCTCAATATCTTATACCTCCTTTCCAAGATTTCTATATTTAATTAGACAATGCTTAGCAATAGCATAGAACGCTATAAATAAGAAGAATGTTGCACCAAAATTATATGGAAACAAAGGATAAATTAAATACCAAATCCCTACAAAAGCAAGATCAAAGAAACTAAAGAAAAATAAGCTCAACTTAATAGGATCTGTCAATTTGGAATGTCGGGGTAAATTAAACATTATTATTATTAAAATTGGTGTCAAATTGAGTAGATGATGATCCCAAGAATCAAAGTATGTAAGCAACATAATAATAATACCAAATGTATAACCATAAATTATTGAATGTGTCTCAAGTCTCCTTATTATATAAATAATAAACCCCAATCCCCCAACAATTGCAATGAATCCTAAAAAAAGAGTAAGTTGATTAAAAGGGATATTGTAAAAATAACAGAAATTCGTTATTAATTTAGTTATACTAAAAGAAAAATTTAAAGCGACTGGATTACTTCCAGTAAAATTTGTTTCCAAAAAACCGTCCAATAAGGTTGGATATAACAAAAAAGGAATAAAATTTAATATAACAGGCAATAAAACTCCAATTAGACGAACTATACTTCTTATAAACTCTACTTTAAACTTTTTATTATCTAAATTGAAGCGAAAAAGAATTAAAAAAGGTATTAAAAGAAATGCTGTAGGTTTAATGATAATACTTATACCAAGGATTAGACTTGCTACAAATTCCCATTTAAGATCTTTATATTTAAGAAAAATATAAAGAGATAAAACCATAAAGAATGTAATGTATAAATTAATTTGACCATAAATATAATTTAGCACATGTGGTAATCCCATTAGATAAATACATAAATATATTATAACCCTCTTATCATCTCTTTCATGATCTTCACCCCTAATTAAGATTATAATCTTATAGAGATAATTACAAATCAATAAGTTTAGAATAAGATTAAAAATGTTGAAAACTATGAAAGCTGAATCAAAATTCAAGAGGGAAAAAGGAATAAAAAACAAAGCCGATAACGGAAAATATCGGAAATCCCATAAATAATAAGATTGGTTGTAAAGATTTTCAGTATCATTTAGAAACACATTCCCTACATTATAAAATATT
>JBHLLI010000243.1:0-2925 GCA_048885765.1 Candidatus Hermodarchaeota archaeon | reverse complement strand
AGTGCTACACAATTAAGAGAACTTCACCCAGATATCACTGGCACTGCAGAAAAGATCGAAAAATCGGTTGGAGAAAAGGCTTTCATGATTGATCGTCAGAAAGAAACTGTGGCACAAAGGAAAGAGTTAAAGCCTGATATAGAAGGCGTTGCAGAAAAAATTGAAAAATCAATTAAGGATAAGGCTTTCATGATTGACCGCCAAAAAGACAGTATCGCTAAATTAAAAGAACTACATCCAGATATAGAGGGGACCGCTGAGAAAATAGGAAAATCAGTTGAAGAGAAGAGTTTTATTATTAGCCGTCAAAAAGAAAGTGCTGCTCAATTGAAAGAAATACATCCCGATATAGAGGGGACTGCTGAAAAAATAGAAAAATCTATAGGAGAAAAAGCTTTTTTGATAGATCGTCAAAAAGAAAGTGTTGCTAAAAGAAAAGAATTGAAACCTGATATAGAAACCACAAGAAAAAAGATCTTTGATACTGTAGAAAAGCAGGCTAAACGTATAGAAAAGCAACGCGATTTAGATGCTCGGAAAATTGAGATAAAAACAGAAGCTAGAGATATTGTTGAAAAATTTGAAGATAAGGTTGATAAAATCAAAAAAAGCGAAGAAGACGAGGACTAAATTAAAAATTAATTTTGAGCTTAAAGAATGAGTTCAAATTCATTCTCTCTAATTTTTCTTTATACTTCAAAAGAGCGGGATCTATTATTCCTTTAAAAGTATTTATATAATTTTTATATTTTATATAAAAATCTTCAACAATTTCTTGTAAAATCCCTCTTTCTATTTGAAGATTGGTTTTTTTCGTAATAGCAATAACAATCAATCTCCCTCTTCTCTCATATAATATTCGTGTCTCTCTAAAGTTGATATCCTGAATTTCTTCATCAGTATCTTCATTAATTTCCTTAATAAATAAATTAAGAGCAATTAAAAAATTACTAATTAGATCTTCACTTAATAAACTTGATTTAGCAGTATATCTTTTACTTAAAAGAAGAGAACCACTAAAACTGTCTACAAAGTAAATAGCATGAAACCGGCAATCGCTATTGCTTATCTTATCTAATGCAAATCCAAATTGCTTATCATAATAATTTGCACTATCTCTTCTATACATAATTTCTCATTCAATTCTGAGGTAAATTATTATTTAGAATTTGATGTTAAATATTGAAAAATTGACTTAGATATAAAATACAAATGTTATCAATGTAATACTAAAATTATCTACTTTTTGGGATGGGTTTGATGGTGGGTAGAATTGGATTGTAACTTGGTCTTTTCCTAAATGTTTATAACTAAAGGTTTATAAATAGAAACATATATATATTTTTACTAAATAATTACTTTTAATTACTCCAAAATTTTTGATTATAATGGTAGCAGAAAAAATCGAGGAGAAAAATAAAATCTCTGTAGGTATGATTATTACTAATGAAGAATTAAATCATAACCGTATTTTTCCTACAGAAATTAAAGAAGAGATTTTAAGTTCGCCCTATTATTTGCTAATTTTTATTTCACGAGAAGATGTTGTTAAAATTAGCTGCTTCCCTACAAAAAAGAACAATATTAAAAAAATTCTTATTAAATTGAAAGAATTCTCACCAGATCTCGTGAAGGGGATCTCCAATGTGTTAAATGAACTTAATTTGAGTAAAGACATTCTACATACTACAGGTTTATGCTACGAGATGGAAAAATGTTTTTATGAGACTTATTTAACTGGAGATATATTAGATTCAGGACAATTAAATGTTGAGACACTTAAAGATAAATTCATGTCTGTAGCAAATGTGATAAACGTTTTCATAGAAGATATCCCTTTCTTATAGAGTTTAAGTAATGAAAATTAGACTGGTTGTTGAGAAAATATGGTTAATGTTTAACACACAACCATAATAATAATATTGGAATTGAAAAATATATACTATTGTGGAAATTATGAATGATAAACAAATACCACCTCCCCCGGTATTACCTCCAAATATTGAGATCAAAAATATGGAAAATTTTTGTCTCTTCCATAAAGGGAATATAAAAGGAGAGATCTATACTTGTCCTAAATGCAAAACAAATTATTGTTTAAAATGTGCTAGAAAAGCTAAAAATGAAGGGAAATATTGCGTAAAATGTAGGCAGTTAATTTTTATTTAATTTTTAATATTTCTTAATTTGTCTTCTTTATAGAAGAAAGTGAACGCCAAGCTTTCCAAAATATTAACCATAAAATGATAAAAATTAATAATGCTGTGACAAACGTATACCCTCCTATAAACGGATCCATTAAAATTAAAAAGGGTATACCTGCTCCTGAAAACCCAAATATATACCCATAACCCCAGTATCTATTCTTTAATGCAATTACTACTCCTGGGATTATTGTTGTGAATATTATAGATAGATATGACCAAATTTCCATTGAATCTAAAATAATTAACATATTTATCCAAGATATTGCAAATCCTATGACTATAAATACTACAGTTCCTATATCAAATTTGAACTCTGGTTCAGGTCTTCCAACTGTTTGGTTCTTTTTCATGTTTTTCATTATAATCGACTCAGTTTAATTACGATAAAAATGAGAACTCCAAAAGTATTGTTATTATAATTTTTTACATGATTTACAACATCTTTTATTTCTTTTTAATTTTAAAAAAATTTAAAATTAATGATTTAAATAAGTAGTTTTTATTAATTGACTAGAGAATTAATTTATAAATTTTAAAACATATAGTAAGTATAAGATAAAAATTTAAATTTCCAATGTCAAAATAAAAATAAAATAGGATAAAAAATTCATTAAAATCCATGACTCCTGCCTACACCCTGGATTTTTGTCTTTTGGTAGTGTAAGTCTTTACACTCTGATTTCGCCCTCCTCCCCCTATTTTATTTTCGACCTTGTAT
>JBHLLI010000242.1:0-3078 GCA_048885765.1 Candidatus Hermodarchaeota archaeon | reverse complement strand
TCAATTGATATTTCACTATTGGGATAACGTATATTTTCAGGTTTTTCATATGGTTTAATTCTATTTTTCATTTCTTCCATTATTTTTCACATCTATTTTATTGTTATCATATTTAACTTTTAGAATATTATAAAACATTCTTAGTCCAATATTTGATATTCAATTATTTAAATTCGTATATAATATTAATGCAAAGTAAGTCTATCAAAAAAGGCCAAAAAGTATAGGAAAATTGGGACATTTTTAACCCACTTGGGTGAAAAATAGTAATATGTTAAAATGACTTTTTTCTAATATGATTCTTTAAATTGGCTCTCTTTAGATTTTATCTGATATTTAAAAAAACGATATATAAATGATTTCTTCAATTTGAGTTCCTATTATGAAACTAGTAGGTGTAAAAATAGATATAAAATTCGATCTAATTTTTTATCTTAATTTGATTTCATTTACTTTTTCTTCTAAAAAAGTATCAATCCAAGTAGGAAACATCTTTCCCTTAATAAGTACCATTAGATCAACTTTCTCATAGTTTTCAGATAAGAAATAGTCTTGTATTTCTTGAAGTTCTTTCATAGTTTGTGTCAATATAGAAATAATTTTAAAGTTAGGGAGGTTACTAAACGACCAGAGAAAGAGCATTTTTGAACCTAATAATCTTTTTACTTTATTCTCAAATTCATTGTCATCAATTATTTTGCTTGAGTCTGATTTTAAATTTATCATTGATGGTATTATTCCAGTTTTATCAGGATACCAATCTATTTGAAATTGAACAAGAAAATTATCGGTTAAACGATCCAATCTCCTTCTTATTGTTTTTGTTGATGCACCAACTTCAAGAGCAATATCAGAGATTGCCTTTCTAGAATTGTCTTTTAATGAATTAATAATAAGATAATCCAAATCAGTAGGTGGTTTGAAATTTAATTCTTCCACAGCAATAGGTGGCATTTGTTTGTCAATGCCAATAATTAAATCCGTAAGATTTCCTATTTTTCGAACAAATGAAACTAAACTGTCTAATTCACCAATATTCCTAAGATTTGCATGAATATATAATGCATTTCCACTACCTTGTGTAACATTATAAATATATTCATTTTCTCCTAGTTTATTGATTAATTGCTTTTTCTGTTTTACATTTGAAAAACCAAATATGAGAATATTAGTTATACCTGGAAAATTGGGGAAGCCTAATTTTGCTTTAAATTTTTGTATTACTCCGAGATCTACTAAAGACTTTATTCTTTTATGAATAGAATTCACACTCATATTAAACATTTCAGCCAATTCTTTGTAGGGAATTCTTGAATTAACCATCAGTATCAATGAGAGCGAAATATCAATTTCATCCATATTTTAACCCTATTCTTTTCAATTTTGAAGAGTTGGATTATATTATTATCAATTCTTAATATAATAAATTTAATTAAAAAACTGTTTTCTTTATATATATTATATACATTGCTAATTTTATGACTATTATCTTCTTTATCAAGTCTAAAACTGTTAAATTAGATAGATATAATATAAAAGATATTCCAGGATCTTCAGGAAGATTAGATGTAATGTCGCGATGTATTTTGGCAACACTTATAGATAATGATCGGTTTGAAATGAATTCTCAAATTTGGGTATTCTTAGATAACTATGGTACTTTCATTTTTTCATCTGACAATTTAATATATGATGAATTCCCAAAAAATGAAATTCTCTTTACAGATTATTTTGTTAAACTCATCCAGACATCCGATATATTACCTCCCCCTCCCAATCCATTAAACTCAATAAAAAGATCAAATATGGGAATTATTAAAGCTATAAAGCATTTTAAAAGATTAAAATATAATTTGTATATTCTACAAGAGCAAGGAAAAGATTTTTGGACAATATTGAATAGTATAAAAGAAAAAGAAAATATTTTATTCTTATTAGGGAGTCAAGAAGATGATTTTCTCAATTCAGTGGAATTATTAGAATTAAAAATTCCCTCTTTAAGCCTTGGAAATCGGTCATATCTAGCTTCTTCAGTCATTCGATTATTGAAACTATATATTTTGGGATGATAATAAATTTTTTATTACAAAGAGATTTTATACATATTAATCGATATGATGAGGAATAAGGACCTTGAACGAAAACGAGGATACAAATAAAAGGAATAAACAAAAAGAATTCTCTAGTAGATACATAAATATTCCAGTGGAATTTCTAATTAAACACAATATTACACCAAATAGGATTTCTTATTTAGGATTTACTTTGTCTTTAATTGCATCATTCTTGATTGGATTTTTTGGATTGTATTTTTCAATTTGGCTTTCCTGGATAATACCTGCTCTTTTAGGAGTAGCTGGTGCTTTTGATTTATTTGATGGAGAAGTAGCTAGAAGAACAAATAAAGAAACACAAGCTGGTGCATTTTTAGATTCAAATTTAGATAGACTCTCTGATGCAATTCTTGTTTTGGCTTTAATTTATGGAGGTTTGTTAGATTTCTTATTAGGTTATGTGATACTATTTTTAGTTATCATGATTTCTTACATACGTTCAAGAGCTGAAAATGAAGGTGTTATTATGAAGGGTGTTGGATTCATGGAACGTGCTGAACGAATACTGTTCTTACTGTTTACTATAATCATAGAATTAATACTCTATTTTATAACATTCCTTATTTTCAATGATCCTTTTACGATATGTGTGCCATTTATCACAAGAGTCCCTGTTACACCAGTATTTCTCATTAGTATTCTGATTTATACTCTTACTCTAGTTATTACAGTTATTCAAAGATTAAATTATACTTTTAAGATTCTAAGAAACCAGGTATAATTAGCATTCATAGATTTTTAACTCATAAAATCTCTATTTTTAACCTTAATTATGTACTTTATCAAGCGAAAGGATAAATTTTTTAAGTTTTAAACAATTCCATTAGAATATAGAGAAAAGATACATAAGAAAAAACAAAAAGTAGCTGATTTTTATTCCAAAAAAAAGAAAAAGTGGCGGAAGAAGCGGTTCTAGTAAAGGACATTATGCAAGGGTTCAATGCAGTAAATGTGGAAGATTTGT
>JBHLLI010000241.1:0-3099 GCA_048885765.1 Candidatus Hermodarchaeota archaeon | reverse complement strand
TCCAGTTATAATAATTATTGGAATAATTCTAATAATCATACTCTTTCTACCTTGGAATTGGTGGGGAGTACCTCAAGTAGATTACGCAGGAGAATTAAGTATAAGACTCTATACAACTGGAGGACTTGTAGTATTTTCGTTTATAATCTATATTTACATTGCTCTAATTTGTCAAAAGACCAAACGTAATGCCGAAGATAAAATTATGCAAATTGGCTTAAAACTATTATTTTACTCTATGATAAACCTCATTTTACTTTTCTTAATGTTAATTATGGATACATTGATGATAACTTTCTTTGGCCATCCTGGATATTCTGAGTTTACTTATATTGCCTGGATATTTGGTTTAATTTTCATTGTACTTTCTTATTTATCATTAATTATGCCTGATTGGTTAGTTAACAGAATTAAACAAAAATATGATATAAGAGAGTAAATTTTTTTTTTTTTTCCTTATTCTAAATTTTGAGAAAAAATTATTAGCTAAAATTAGATCTTATTAAAAATTATGGTAAGCTATGATAAAGAGTTAGAATTTGCAATAGATATAGTCAGAAAGGCATCAATGATAACTGAATGGTTTAAAAGGAAAGGGTTCGAATCTTTCATAAAGTCAGATGAATCTCCAGTAACTTTAGCTGATTTAGCCTCTCAAATTTATATTATTTCTCGGTTAAAAGAACATTTCCCTAAGGATGAGATAATAGCAGAAGAGGAGAACATTGAATTTATTAGTATTAAGGCAGAAGATCTGATCAATAAATGTTTCAATGAAATAAATTTAAAGGCATTGAAGGATATAAAAAACTATATAAAGTATCGAGGCCACCATTCTAATCGTCAATGGACTGTAGATCCAATTGATGGTACAATTGGATACCAAAAGGGTTTATCTTATGCCATAGGTCTAGGTTTTATGGTAAAATCAGACCCAAAAGTATGTACTATTGCGGTACCAAATTATAAAAACACCCCATTAGCTATTTTTGCAGCGGAAAAAGGTCAAGGATCTCTGGTTTCATATGATAAAAAGAATTTTAATCCTATTAGAGTAAGTCAAAATGAAAATATAAATAATCTCCGCTTATGTCATTCCTTGCATTATGATCAACCTTGGGTTCTTGAATTTGCTCAAAAAATCGGTATAAGGAACTTTATTCAAATTGACAGCATGGCAAAATTTTGTATGGTTGCTGATGGCACTGTTGATCTTTATTTAAAACCTTTGGATATAGAACATTCATTCACTTGGGATTTTATGCCAGGAGATTTAATTGTAAAAGAAGCGGGAGGACAAGTTACAGATTTAAAAGGGATGCTCTTAAAATTTGAAAAGGAAAAATGTTTATGGACAGCTCCAGGGATTATCGCTTCAAATAGTATACTTCATAATAAAATTTTGGAGTTATATAAAAATAATCTATAAGAAATATCAGATTAGAGCATAATTTAGCAAACTTCTTTGTTTTGTTTTCTCATTTCTCATCAAACTAGATAATTTGATACCTACCAGTCTAACTTTTTTATTATAATCTGAAAATTCTTTAAATAATTCTAAAATAATATTTAACACATATTTTTCATTTTGAATGTGATAGGGAAGAGTCTTTGAACGAGTATAAGTTTGAAAACCCTCAAATCTGATCTTTAAAGTAATAGTTTTGTATGTGATCTGATGCTTTAATATCGATTTATGGATAGTTGCATTAATATCTTCAAATTTTGATAATATTTCATTAAAATTATTGGTGTCAGTATAAAAAGTTCTTTCTGCGCTTATGGATTTTCTTTGTTCATGGAATTCTTTTACCTTACGATTATCTATACCATTAGCAACATTCCAAATCCATCTCCCATGTTTCCCAAATAACTCCATCATTTTAGGTAAAGGAGTATTTATTATATCTCCAATTTTTTTTAAACCTTTTTTATAAAAATAGACTTTAGTTTTTTTGCCAATTCCTGGAATACGCGTTATATCCATATCTTTTAAGAAAGATATCATATTTTCAGAGTTTACAACTGTGATTCCATTAGGTTTATTTTCATCAGAAGCGATTTTTGCTATGGATTTTGTATGTGCGATACCTATTGAGATTGTAATCCCGATTTTTTCCATAACCACCTCCTGAATTTTTTTTGCTATTTCTTCAGCTTCATAATAATCCTTAACTTTTCCTGTTAGTTCTAAATAAGCTTCGTCTGATCCTACTTTCTGGAATTCATTACTATAGCTTTGAAGTATCTCCATGACTTCTTTGGACACTTTATGATATTTACTTCCATTAGGTCTTAAATAAACTCCATGAGGACATCTTCTATATGCTTGAGAGATGGGCATAGCTGAGTGTAATCCATATTTTCGTGCTTCATAATTACACGTTGCTATAACACCCCTTCCTTTCCCTTCTTTTGGATCTGCTCCAATTATAACTGGCTTATTTTTATATTGTGGATTATCTCTTATTTCTACAGCCGCAAAAAAACAATCCAGATCGCAATGTAAAATAATACGGGACATAAATTAGCGAACAAGGGTGATTCAATATTAAATTAAGGCTTACAAATAGGATATATTTGTTAAATATTTAAAAAAAAAGACTTTCAAGAATTATTATATTTAGTTAACTTGTACATTTTAAAAGCTGTGCAAATAAAAAATTGTGTAAATTATATTTTTAATCGAGTTTTAATTATTTAATTTATGGTAATAAATAAGGAAGAACAACTACGCAACGAGGTTGTTAGGGGAGCAAAAGATATTTTCTCAAAGGGATTAGTCGAAGCTGGAGAAGGAAATGTTAGCGTTAGAAATGGGAAGAAAGAGGAATTCTTTATAACTCCTTCCTTCAATCAATATGAAACCCTTAAAGAGGAGGATATAGTTCATCTTAATTTTGAAGGGATACCTCTAAGTGCTGGAAAATTGCCTTCTACTGAAGCAAAAATGCATATTGCGATTTATAAGTCTAGACCAAAAGTGCAAGCAATAATCCATACTCACTCACCTTTCGCAACGATGCTTTCAATCGTAGGGAAAGGTATTCCAATTATTATGGAAGAAATGTATGCTTTTTTGGGAGGATCTGTAGATAT
>JBHLLI010000240.1:0-3119 GCA_048885765.1 Candidatus Hermodarchaeota archaeon | reverse complement strand
CTAGAAAAAACAAATAAAAATTAGGGATTATACTGTAGGTAAAAGCTGCTGCTGAAATTGAAACTGCTGATAGAGCAAGTCCCACTTTACGTCCTAGAAAATCGGCTATAGCCCCTGAAGGGATTTCAAGGAGAAGAATCATAGCTGTAAAATAACTCTGCAATATCATTATTTGCAAAAAGGAGAGCCTCCCCCAATCCATCATGAATGGAATATATACAGCTCTAACTGTATGAATTCCCAAAATAAATGAAAATATGTAGAATTTTAAAATATTTGACTTATATGTTGTTTCCATTGATCTCTTTTATATCTATTATGCTCTGCAAAAAAGAATTAATTATTAAAAACTTAATTTATTGTAGGCTAATCAATCAAATTATTAAAAAAAAAGGGAGTTAAATTATTTCTTTAAATCTTAAGAAGTAAAAAACAGCATTAATAATTCCTGCTAAAAACCCTCCATAGAATCCAGCTTCTGCCCACCAATCAGCTCCACCGATTAAACCATAATAAATACCAAATGCCCCTATTCCTATAATTGCAAATAAAGCTGTTGCTGCTGCCAAAATTAATCCAATTAGATTTAAGTTTTTAAATGGTAGGAATTTTTCTGGGAGTAGTTCATTTATGGATAAGACTATCTGCGTTATTAACAATATTACCATAAAAATTTGCATAGTCAAATCTGTGACTGTCCAATATTCACATCCAGTTAGACATGAATATCTATATGCACCAATATATGTTCCCGCAAAATCAGTAACTAACATGAGAATCAAGCCTACTAGACTAATTATCAAAATAATAATAGCAAAGGCATCAATTCTCCTTTCTTCAGACATCTTAATTTCCTCCTAAATAATTTTGAGAATTTTATTATTATTTATTTTTGGTTATAGCATTATATAAAGCTTTATTTTATAATTTTTAACTCAACTTTCTAAAAATTACATGCTTTATTTGCATCTTTAGACAGAACTTGTATAGTAGATTCAATAATTCTGTATTTATTTGACAAAAATTCATTTATTTTAGGGATGAATTCTTCTTGACTTTCTTTAATAATCTCAATATTCAACTTTACATGTGCAGAATAGATAAGCATATCTGGAATAATTGTCCAGAGGTGTGCATCATAAAGTTCAATTATTTCTGGAAAATTTGCTTTTAGATCCTCACTTATTACATCTATATCCATTCCCTTTGGAGCCATTTCTAGCAAAATACGCGTAGAATCCCTTAATATTCCATAAGCCCAATAAATAATAACAATAGAGATTCCTATGCTTACAATGGGATCCAGCATAACAAAACCAGTAGACATTATAATGAATGCTGCTACTACAATTCCAATTGAAGAGGCAGCATCAGCAATCATATGATAAAACACACTCTTAACATTTAAACTAGAATCACGTTGTCCTTGAAGTATTAAAATACTTGTAATGTTAACAGCGAGACCAATAAAAGCTACAATCAACATATAAAATCCGATTACTTCTTGGGGGTTCAGAAATCTAAGAATTGCTTCATAAATTATTACACCTACTATTGGGATTAGAAATAAACCATTAATGAAAGCTGCTAAAACCTCAGCACGATATAAACCAAATGTCCTATGATGACAGGAAGGTTTTCTTGCTATAATATTCGCTAATAAACTTATACTTATTGCAAAGGCGTGAGTAAACATATGACCAGCATCACTAACTAGTGCAATGCTATTTGTAAGAAATCCTCCAACAATTTCTACAACCATGACTGTTGCTGTAATAATTAAAGATAAAATTAGCTTTTTTCTTTCTATGGTGCGAAATTGAAATAAATGGTCTGAATATGCACTCTTACTTTCCTTTTTACTCATCATAAATTGATATTTAATTGCTTATTATTACATCTAAAAGTGTTTTTACTAATTATTATTTTGATTATTTTATATAAAATAATTAAGCAAGAATGGAAAAATAAGGGAGAATTTATTTTTTATATTTCTCAAGAAGTTGTTTTAGTGTTTCAAAATTTACAAGCCCTACAAATTTTCGTAATATTTGACCTTCTTTTGTAAATAAAGTAGTAGGAATTGAATTAATTTCAAAATACTGAGCAATCATTGGATTATCATCAACATTAATCTTAATAAAAATGTAATCTATTGAGAAATTTTGATGTGCTTTAGCAAATGTATGAGCATATAATTTACAAGGAGCACACCATTCAGCCCAAAAATCAATAACAAAAATCTTATCTGGGAATTGTTTTATTAGATTATTAAATTCATCTTCCGATTTTACTTCTATGACTTCCTTAGGCATAGATTGGAGATTTAATAACATTTCAGCTTTCCGAAGCCTAATTTTTTCTAATTCATCATCGGACATTTTTGGAATTTAGCTAAATCTCAATATTATATATGTGGTTCTTATACATTAGATCTAAAAAATTTTATTTAAACATCTGGATTATGAGACTAAATCACGATATTAGAACGAATTTTCTGAATATAAAACAATTTATTAAATTAAGTTAGGAATATAAATTTTGAATTATAATTCTTAAGATTAATTAACTATAATTTAGAATATTAAATTTTAATTAAATGCGTGAAGTTTAATGAACAATAGAGATGTTAATGAAGTGATCCAGCTTATTAATAATAGCTGCACAGTAAGAAAGGAGTAAAGCTTCTGATTTCTAAAATTTTAAAATTTGTCTTGAACCAAGTGTGAACAAAGAAGCAAGAGAGTTAATGGAAAATGGAATGAATGATAGAATTAATTGGATTAAAAAGATGATTTCAAAAAGGCTGGAGATATTAATCGCACTTGAAGAACCGCGAAAAGAAAAGATTCATTATAAATAGGTTGTTCTAATTTCTTAATTTTCCATTTTAATTCAATCAATTGTTATTTTCGGATCAATCTATATAAAAATTTATCGTTTTTTCTTTTCTTGAAATTTTTTTTTAGTAACACAATAAACTGGACCTAGTCGCAAAGACATATAGCAACCATTGCAACTAATGCATTTTGCAGGTGAAACATCTCCTCTATACCAACGATTTGGGAGATCAGGTTCATAAATTAATGGACGTGACATTGAAATGAAATCAGCAGTTT
>JBHLLI010000239.1:0-3150 GCA_048885765.1 Candidatus Hermodarchaeota archaeon | reverse complement strand
TATTATATTAAGTTTTATTCCATGTATATTGTTTGAATGGTTTTATACTCTCTGGTTTTGGAGAGATGGAATTTATCTGGTGTTTTTATTTGTATTTCCGATTAATATTCTAGTTTTATTACATTTATTACAAATAAGCGCAATTTTAGTTTCAGCTTTGATTTTAACTATAATTAAACTAATATATTCACCAAAAGAAGGAATTTTTAATCGAGATATCAAAGATAAGAATTATTTTTACTGGAATTTGAGAAATATTGTTAAAAAATGGCCACTTTTTATTAGTGCCTCGAATCCGTTTCCATGGTTAAAAAATAGATTTACACTTCGGTTTTATGGAGTTAGAATAGGAAAAAATGGGATCCACGATAATAGTTGGATATCTTCTGAATTTGTATCTATAGGTAAAAATGTTATACTTGGCATGAATAGTAATATATTGAGCTTTGGAATTGAGCAAGATAAATTTATTTTAAAGAAGATTGTAATAGAGGATGATGTGTTAATTGGGGCTAAATGTGTATTACTTCCGGGAACTCATATAAAAAGCAAGGTGAAGTTATCTGCTCATTCCTATACTGAATTTAATCAAGTTTTAGAAGAAAATTCAATATATATTGGGCATCCAGCAAAATTAAAGGATAATAAAAGAAAATGATCTCTGAAAAAAGTATGAAATTAAATTCTGAAAAAGAAAAAACTTCTAAAAAAAGAATAGTTATAGTTTCAGATACTCACATCACTCGTGCTAGAGGTCCTTTTAATCTTCATGCCTACAATATAGGAATACAGAGAATCAACAAGATTAAAAACGTAGATCTGTATCTACACCTTGGAGATATTACTCATACTGGGACTCTTTTGGAATATGAATATGCTATGGAACAATTTAAGAAGTTCAATCCAATCTCTAAATGCCCATTAATGATACTAATTGGAAATCATGATGCTATGAACGTTGGATATCTTTTATTTGAAGAAATGATCGGTAGACGGCATTATGAGTATGAAGATGATGAATTATATGTTATCGGAATAGATAGTACTAAACCGGATTTACCAGGAGGAATAATTCATCATAATGTAATTGAAGCTGTAAGAAAGAGATTAGTAGTACCAGAACGAGATAATAAATTCAAAGTTGTATGTTTTCATCATCAACTTATCCCTATTCCAAATACAGGAAAAGAGAGATCTGCCATTGATGATTCCGGAGATATGCTTAAAATGCTTTTGGATGCAAAAGCAGATTTAGTATTAAATGGACATAGGCATACTTCGAACTTATATACTGTGAGTAGTAGTGATAAAGATTTATTCATATTTAATGCGGGTACGTTTTGCTGTAATAAAACAAGGTATCGAGATTTGTTTACATATGCTGTTATTGATATAGACCAGAACAATCTTACTTTTAAGATCATTCCTATATTAGATTCTGATGCAAAAAGTGAAATTCACCGAAATATTAATTACTATCTTCCATTAGATTTGAAAAAAGACCAAAAACCTATATGCAAATTTATACAGATTTCACATTCTTTAATTACTGCAGAATCTGAAAATGAAATTACTAATCTTGATAAGGCTATTGAGCGAATAAATGGAATTAAAGATGTCGATCTGGTTGTTCATGTAGGAAATGTTACTCAAAATAGTTATAAAGAGGAATTTAAAGTTGCGAAAGAGAAAATCGATAACCTAGAACATCCATATTTGATTGTCCCTGGATTTACAGATTCAAAACCGCCTGCTTGGGAATATTGGAAGCAATACTTTGGAGAATTTGACCCATTATTTGAAAATGATAAACTATACTTCCAAGGTTTGAATTCTACTACTCGGGATTCTACTGAAGGTTTTATAGGGAGAAAAAGAATGAATCAGTTCATAGAAAAAGTGTTATCGCTAAGTCATCAAAAAATATTTGGAGTCTGCTGTTTTCATAGTCTTATTCCTACTCCATTAAGTGTATGGAGAACAGAATTAATTGACTCAGGTGATGTACTTTCTCAATTTGCACGTTCACAAATTGATCTTTGTTTAAATAGTTCGCCAAGTATTTCATTTAATGTTAAAATTGACCATACAATATTTTCTAATGGTGGAAATCTTAATCCAGAACGTTTTGATGAGACATTTAATGAAATTGATATTTATAAAAAAGGTAATGTTGTGTTAAAAGAACACAATTTGAGAACAAATCTAGTTAAAACAGTTGGTAATTATAATATTACAATTTTTATATAAAAATAGTCATCAGGTTAAAGAGGTATTCACTAAGCTCAATTTAACCGTTATTTTTAATAAAAAATAACCTTATTAAGGATATATTTTTATTTCACATAAAAGATATCAGAGGAAGGACATTTTTATGGCTAAGGTGAAACTGCATCTATTGAATATTTTTCAACTTAGAATAAACGAGAAAGTCATAAATTATGAAGGTAAAAATGTAAAAGATATTATCTCTCAATTTTTAAGTAAATATAAAGAGAAACTCGATGATGGACTCTTCGATAAAAATAAGAAAGGGTTTAATTCTCAGATCCTTATTTTATTAAACGGTAGGAATATTAAATATCTGAAAAACTACAAAACAATCCTTAAAGATGGGGATGAGCTCTACTTATCCTATGCTTTAGCTGGGGGTTGAAAATTTAAGGGTTTCAAACATTAAGCTTAAATAATAAAATTATCATTATTTCTTTACGAAAAGCGATTATTTATTAATTGTTTTTAATATTGAATATTTTAGAAGACTTATCAATAAAAACATTTAATATTATATCGGGTGATTTTTTACGACAAAGAAAATTGGAGTAATGGGCTTAGATAACGCTGGTAAGACAAGTATTATAACAGCAATTACCAGACGGTTTGGTTTTGAAGAGGAAATAGCTAGATTATCTCCAACAAGAAGAATAGCTCGTGATACTTTTAGATTTCTTGGTATTGAATTTACAAGAATGGATTTTGGGGGTCAAAAACAATATCGAGAAGAGTATTTGAAGCATCCAGAAAAATATCTTAGTGGAACAGATTTAATGTTCTATGTTATAGATGCACAGGACTTTAATAGATATATCGAATCCATAGATTATTTAGAAGAAGTATTACTTTTTTTTAAAGAAGAACAAGATTATGTTC
>JBHLLI010000238.1:0-3246 GCA_048885765.1 Candidatus Hermodarchaeota archaeon | reverse complement strand
AATATTGTTCAATCGAAACCCAAAAGCTTAAATTTAAGTTCATTCAATTTTGAGGTTTGTTCAGAAGTTTTATGATTTATAGGTGTTTTGTTCATTTTTTTTCAAAAAGTTATGTCAAAATACATTCCTATTTTTTGTCGTTTCGTTATTTACAATAGTGGGAAATATATGGGTAAAGTTTATATAGATAAAATAGATATTATTATTAAGAAAAAATAATAAATTAAAAAAATTGATTAATCGTTCAGATTATAATTTGAAGATCTGATGATTTGTTCAATGAAGGTGATTACCAAAAAAGATGAAAAAAGATTTTAAATGCGGTGTTAAGCATAACTTTAATACCGGCGTTATAATTAAGAGTGATGATCGTAAGAAATATGAGTGGAATTGTTCCACTTGCGGAATGAAGGAAACATTTCTTACAAAAGAAGATTTAGAAGAATTTAAATCTAGCGGAAGTGTCAAGTGCCCTCTACTAACTTATGAATAAGTAAATCTCTTTAGATTATTTTTTATTATCTTTTTTTTTAATGAATTTACTCATTTAAGCAAAGTTTAAGGTTATCTACCTTCAACGTACTTCTATTTTTCTTAAATTATCGAAAACTATGCAGATAACTTTCAAGAAAAATAGAAAATCTTGTATTATATTTGACATTTATGTAATCAAACTTCTCTTAAGGCACAGGATTAGATATAAATAAGATCAATTATTTTTGAATTGTAATCCTACTTAGGTGAATATATTTTGCTAAAAAAAAATAGAGATGTGAAAGCTTTAATCATATTTGGATTAATCTTTTTTACTCCCATTTATGGAATTATGTTTTCTTCACTTACACCTGTGAATAAAATCAATACAGCTAATAATTTAAGATCATCAGCACCATATTACAATATTGTTATTGATGATCTTCCTGGAAGTTTGTCTAATTGGTCATGGGCTGTAACTCAACCGTGGTTCGGAGGTGGATCTGGTACTGAACTAGACCCTTATATTTTAGAGGATTTAATTGTAGATGGTAATCTTACTGATAATTGTATATCAATCTCAAATTCTGATGCTTATTTTATTATTCGAAATTGCACCTTCTTGAATTCAAGTTCTGGTATTTCTGATGGGGGAATTTATCTCAATAATGTTACGAACGGTAAAATTAATAATAACTATTTTCATAACCATAGAAATGCTGCTATCTATGCTACTTTAAGCGATTATAACATAGTATCAGAAAACACAATTGAAAACCATCGCCATGGTGTATATATGAATGGTAATTACAATAAAATTTTAAGCAATTCGCTCTATGGAGATGGAACAGGGTCGGGAATCGTAATTCAAGGTAGCTATCATGATAACCTATTCGATGGAAATATTATCGAGCATTGTTGGCAGGGTATGTTTATATGGAATGCTATAAACAACAATTTCTCAAGAAATATTGGGTTTAAAAACATTCAATATGGTATTGCATTAACAGCAAGCGCCAATAATAATTTGCTTTCAGACAATATTGTACTAAACAACTCTTTGAGTGGAATTATAATCGAAAATAGTGTTGGTAATACTATTGAAGGAACAGAAGCAAGAGGAAATATGCAACATGGTATATATCTTACTAATGGTGACGATACTACTATTTATTATAACAAGTTAATTGAAAATGTTTTAGATGGAGTTCATTTGGCTACTGGATCTGCTAATAATCTGATTTACCGTAATTTCTTTGGAGGTAATGGTAGACATGCTTTTGATGATGGAGCAATAAACGATTGGAATAGTACTTCTATAGGAAATTATTGGGATAATCACACCGGTCCGGATACAAGCCCTGTTGATGGAATTGTGGATAATCCATATTTATATATCAATGGTGGAGCAGCTAGCATAGATTATCTACCTATTGCTGAAGATGGACCCCCTGTAATAATCATTAATTCTCCTATTGAAGATCAAACTTTTGGTATTAATGCTCCAAATTTCGATATTAGAGTTACAGATGTTTTTATTCTGGATATGTGGTATACCATTGATGGCGGAAGTACTAAGTATTTCTTTACAACCAATGGAACTATTGATCAAACAGTTTGGGATGCTCTTCCAGAGGGAATTATCACTATTACTTTCTATGCTAATGATACTGGCGGTTATCTATCATCTGAAAGTGTAAATATAGTTAAATCTATACCTGATGATAACACTCTCCTGATAACCATAATTATAGTATCTATTGTTTCAGGAATAGCTGTTGTTGTTACTGTCCTACTAAATCAAAGACGAAAGGCTCGAGAGTAGCCATAATAATCACCTTACTTTTTTTTTATAATTTATTATTTTTCACATAAGTAAGGCTTTAAAGAATTTTGGACTTAAGGTTACTTTTGAGAGTGTAGAAAGTTTACCAAACCATTTTTCTCCTACGTATCTGTCGTTACTGGTGTTATGTGTTGATAAATCGTGGTTTATATATGCCTCGTAAATATATTTTCTTGCTGTTTTATTTTCACTAATTAATTCGGTATACAAACGCCACAGAGATTTTACATATGAACCCTCATTGTAAATGAGATATTCAAGTGCATTACCATTTTTGAAGTATGTAAAAAGTATTCTCCTAACTTCCTGATCATATTTACTTAATTCTGATCGGCTAAAATTGCTCTCTTTTTCTAATAATGGTTTTACTATTTTAGCTGCAATATCAGCACTGGCCACTCCTGGTAACATTCCTTCATAAAAAAATGCGGTGACTAATCCCGCTGCCTCACCCAGAACAAGAACTCGGTCGTTTGAAAAGTGCTTAATTGGATGTTTAGAGATCTCCCCTACGACTGAAGCAGATAAATCATACTTTAATCCTTCCACAAAAGGTTGGATGGGTTTATAATTTTTTAAAATTCTATCAAGTTTAGCAAGAATATCGTCCTTTGACTCATCTTTTTTCCCAAGATATCCTGTTGCTACCCTTCCTTTACCTCTATTAAAATAAAAAGGACCATTTATTGAGATTTTAGGATTAATGTGAAAGACATAGTTGAACTCTAAATTTTCATTAATTTTATTTTCATTTCCAAATAAGTGGATTAGAGCACCAGTGTAATGATCTGGAGTTTCAAATCCTAATGAACGCTGCAAATCAAATCCACGTGATCCAGTAGCAAGTGTTAATAATTTTGTATTATAAGATACGCCTTTATTATTAATAATTTCCAAAGAATCGCCATGCCTAACTAAATTTGATA
>JBHLLI010000237.1:0-3274 GCA_048885765.1 Candidatus Hermodarchaeota archaeon | reverse complement strand
CAAAAGGGATAAAAATTAAAACTATACCTCCAATTAGAATTAAAGAGATCGCAAATGCTATATAGACGATAATTAGAATTGCGATACGTACTAGTAACATGACTAAATCTGCTAAAAATGGTATTAATGCCATTAAAATATTGCTTATAAACTCTATGATTGCTTTCATTATCGTAATAAACGACTCAGCAATCGCTACAAATACACCAACTACAAAATTCACAACCTTAGAAATCTTATCCCCTATCCATTTCAAAAATCCACGTGGAGTTCTTCCCTGAGCTGAGTTCTCATAATAACATAACCAGGGAATATAGCCAAGTACTGCACTTGGAAGGTTCATTAATACAGGATTAAACCCATCTTCTTTCTTAGTATAACAATAAGTAAGAGCTGTCTCTCCAGTTGTCTCATTGATAATACATGTTCTTAATAAATATAATACTATCAGCGCATCTGCAAAAGAGATGTTATATCTTATAAAGACAAAATCGATATCTCCACATCCTTCTCCCATATCTCCCGTTCTATTTATTGAGATAAATTTTGAGCACCCTTCTTTGTAAAGTACTGTATCTTCCCCTTTTTGAATTTTAGCATTTAATATAGTTTCAGTGAATAGAGAAGTGGGAATTACAATTATATTTGGACCAGATACAAATGGTCCAACAGACCCAGGTTGATTAATATATAATTGAAAGATATTCATTTTCTCTTGTGTTTGATAATGCCCATTAAAAGTTGTTCCATTTTGATAAATTGCAATTGTATTAGCTTTCTCTATTGCATTTGTTCTTATCATTATTTGCATCTCATTTTTATCGCCAAGAAATCCTTCACTATAAGCAGTAAAAGTACTTTCTTCACCAATAATATAATCCACTTCAGTATTTATTATACGAGTATCCCAAAGAGCCCCCCCCATATCCCATAATTGCAAGTTTAAATTTATGATATCTGGTTGAGCAAGAATATCATCATCGATATTAGCATAGTAGTAAAGCCCTTCGAAATCAGCATAGTTTCCTTCGAAATTAGACGCATCTTCCTTCCTTTCACTTAATATTGACGGCGTACAGAAGTAAAATTTTTTTCCTCTTAATTTAAAAGTTACAACAATTTCGAGATAAAGGCGTTCCACAAAAAACCATAAATTTCTAATCCCATATATAGGACTTATTTCAACCATTAAATCTCGTAAAGGATCTCTGTCATAAGGATCGATGGCACCATCCCCATCTGTATCGTCACTTAAAGGATTTGTTTTAGTCTCGAAAATTTCATAGGTATCTAACCATCCATCATTATCAGTGTCATTTTTAGCGGGATCTGTTATCCATGCAATTATATCGGTTGGTCCCGCTTCAATATAAGTATCAGTTTCTATATAAAATTCATCTAAAATAAATTTATCAACACTGTCGGTTCCATTTATTCTTATATTCAATGTGTATTTACCATAGTATTCTCGAATTAGGCTATTTGCTAAATAAATTTTAATATCGACAAATTTCAAAAAGTCGAAGCTATCTGTATTATTATACTCCAAATCTTTTTCAAGAAGAACAACATCAGCAAGAGTGTTGTTTAAATCTTCCTTATTTAACTGGATATTTATACTTCCATTCCCAATCGATTTTTCATTTGGATAAATTGCTAAGGTTATGTTAGCATTATAAACCCTCCCTAAATGAGGAATTTCTAAACTGAATTGGTTAGTAATATTAGGTTCTGAATCTTGGTTTAAAGATCTAGTAACTTGAAGAGTATAACTATTATTTAACCATAGTATATCATGTTCTGATAGGTCGAAATCAAAAACACGGATATCATCAAAATAACCTTGATAAAAATCATTTCTGAAACTTGTACCAATAGTAAAATTTACCTTATTCTCAATTGTCCTATTAAGATTATTGCTTAAGATTACTGAGTGATCTAAATTACCATCCACATAGATTTTAATCCCTGAAGCATTGCTAGAACCATCGTAAGAAACTGTTATAAAATGCCAATCATCGTTGTTTATTTCAGTATATCCTTTAACCCATATTAAATTGTCATCCCAACTATTAACTAACCGTGTATTTAGGATTCCCTGTTCATCAAGAAAAATATTATATCCTCTATTATCATTGCCAATATCTATTTTAGAAAGGATTGCTTGGTTTATTGAAGTGGTCTTAAGCCAAAATGCTAACGAAAATGTAGAATTTCTTTCAAAATTAAACAGGGTAGCATTACCACAATCAATAAAATCGTCGTTACCAGTAAATCTAAGACAAGATGTACCTACTTTTCCTGGGACAGCCCATTGCCAGAATTCCATATTATTCAAGATACCCTCATTTTCATAAGGACTATAATCTTTTGCTGAATATCCTATACCATCATCTAAAGCCCACCATCCTATTTCTGTAATTGGATAGTGAATCGTAGTATCGCCATAGAGTTCTTTATAATCAATACAATCTTTTCCTCTCACTAATAATCCTGTTTCAACACCATCCATAATCCCATCTTCATCAAAATCGTTCAAATTAGGGTTTAAATATTTAGCTACTTCTATTTCAAATTGTTCTAAATAATATCCTGCATCTGTATTATTAATGAGTAGAACATAGTCCCCATGGTAGGTAAGCCCTTTACTCTCAATTATGTCTTTAAAATCAATAACTTTTGAAAATACACACGTACTATTGGTGGTTCCGTTGAAAATAATGATGTTCGCATCATCTTTTATTAGGGTAATATTTAAATCTGGAGCACTACTGAGCTCATTATCTTCTACTGTCATACCCCCATAGCTAAGTGTTATTGCGATTTGAGCACTTGTTGCTTTTTCACATTTCCCATTAAATAATAATGATATTGGCTGATCTAGTTCAATTCTGTTATCAATCCTGAATTGTGTAGTCATCATTTCTGTATTGTCAGCTAAGAAATCATGATCAGAATCAGAACTTAAAGGATTTGTAATAAAATCCCACCCAATAACTTCATGACCATCTTTAAGACCATCTCCATCTGTATCAGATGTATTTACACTCGTACCTAATATTATTTCTTTATAATCACTTAGTCCATCATTATCTCCATCAATTAGAAGTGGAAATGGATCAATATCATCTAACAATCCATCATTATCAGTATCAGAGTTTCGAGGGTCTAATTTTAACTTAAATTCTTCATAATCGCTTAATCTATCATTATCTGTGTAAATGTTAACAGGATTGGAAGTGACCAAATAAGTTCTAGAATTGACAGTAATATT
>JBHLLI010000236.1:0-3307 GCA_048885765.1 Candidatus Hermodarchaeota archaeon | reverse complement strand
TGAAAAAGCAAAGAAAAAGACAAGAAGTTCAGAAAATATAGTTATTCAAAATGCCCATATCCATAACTTAAAGAATGTGAGTGTTAAGATACCAAAGAATAAATTTATCGTAATAACAGGAGTCTCTGGTTCAGGTAAATCCAGTTTAATTATGGATACTCTTGAAACAGAAGCTAGAAGTAGGTATTTAGAAACATTATCAATGTATGAGAGACAAAGTACTAAAGAAAGTACTGAAGCACTAGTAGAAAATATTCAAGGTTTAGGTATTACTGCATTAATCATCCCAGAAAAAATTATTCAAGGATGGTTTTTCAACGTTCGAAATAATATAGGACGAATTACTGATATAACTCTTCATTTAGCTAATCTTTTTTCATATTTAGGAGATAATTTTTGTCCTAAATGTAACCAGATTATGGAACGGAAAGAAAAATGGTATTGCAGAAATTGCAACCTTGAATTACCTCTTGCAAAATCAAGACATTTCATTTCTACCAATTATTCAGCAGCTTGCCTTAAATGCCATGGAGTTGGCTCATTTCAAGTACCGAATCCTAAAAAACTAATAATCAATTCCGAAAAACCTTTATGTAGTGGAGCCATGTATTCTCCAGGATTTTTTCCAAAAGGTTATCTATGTAAACCATATAATGGTGGATATTATATCGTCCAAGCATTAGCTGCTCGTTATTCATTTGATCCATTTTCTACAACTTGGAATAATATGACAGAAGAAGCCCAAAAAGCATTTTTATTTGGAGATAAAAAACCTTTGCATGTAGAATTTGAGAATAAAAAGGGACAAATTACCAGCAGAACAATTACATATCAAGGTTTTTATGAACATTGGTTAAGAGACTGGGATGTAGGAGGAACTTATACCGATAAAAAATTATGTGTTGAATGTAATGGGACTAAATTACGTCCTCAATATTTAGCAATTTCTTTAAGTGGGTATAATATATTTCAAATGAGTGAACTCCCACTAAATGAACTCTATGTAATACTGAAAAATATTAAGATTGGAGTGAATATTCCTGAGTTTGTAAAAAATAGTCTTAAGATCATATTAGTTCGATTGGAGTTTTTAATTAAAACGGGATTAGGGTATATAAATATTAATCGCGTTGCTGAAAGCCTTTCTGCTGGAGAAGCTCAAAGAGTTCGATTAGCCGGATTATTAGGAAGTGAATTATCATCATTAACAGTTTTACTTGATGAACCCTCAAGAGGGTTACATCCTTCTGAGCTCCAAGCATTATTGGAGATATTAATAGAATTACGTGATATGGGGAATACTATTATCACCATTGAGCATGATCCATTATTTATGGAATTAGCTGATCATATCATTGATATGGGTCCTGGAGCAGGAGTAAATGGAGGGAAAATAGTAGCAGAAGGATCTCTAGAAGAAATAAAGAAAAAAAATACTTTAACAAGCAATTGGTTAAATGGAAAAAAGAAGTTTGAGTTATCGAAAAAAACCCGAAAGCCCAAAAAATGGCTAAAGATCTATGGTGCTACAGAAAATAATTTGAAAGGAGATTTAATTGAAATCCCACATGGCTTATTAGTAGGATTATGTGGTGTTTCAGGTTCAGGAAAAAGTACATTAATTATTGATACTTTAGGTAGAGCTTTAGTACCTATAAAGCACACGACATCAGTATCTCGTGAACCTATTGATCCTGGTAAGTACGAAAAGATCGAAGATGCTCTGTCTAAAACTATAATTATAGATCAAACAAAAAAAAAGATTGGAAGTCCTCTAAAATTTTTAGGATTAGATCGTCTAATTACACAGCTCTTTGCAGAGACTGAAGATGCTATAACTCTAGGCTTAGATTATAAAAAGCTAGCTAAAAATTGTAATGTTTGTAAGGGGCGAGGTTATATTAAAATTGATATGAAATTTCTACCCGATATCATTGAAACATGTGAGATATGTAAGGGATCAGGTTATCAAGCTGAAGCTTGGCAAGTTTACTTTAAAGATGTGTCCTTACCTCAAGTAAATAATTTAACAATAGAAGAAGCATACGATGTTTTTAGAGAATTCGAGAATATTTCATCAAAATTAGACTATGCTAAAAAAGTAGGATTAGGATATTTGCGATTGAATCAACCTGCCCGAACTCTTTCTGGTGGTGAAGCTCAAAGGCTTAAGATAGTAAAAGAATTATCAAAAAAATCTACAAAAAAAACCTTGTACATCTTAGATGAACCAACTATCGGACAACATTTAGAAGATATATCTAATTTAATTGATGTTCTCCAACTTTTGGTTGACAATGGTCATACAGTATTAGTTATTGAACATCACCCTCATGTATTAGCCTCATGTGATTGGATTATAGAACTTGGGCCTAGTGCAGGACCTAGAGGAGGTCAAGTTATTTCAAAAGGATCTCCTGAAGAAATAGCGAAACAGAACACACCATCTGCACCATATATAAAAAAAGTATTGGAGGGAGAAATGTGACTTGGATTCCACTATTATTAACTGATCCTTCACCTTGTTTAAGATATTTAGTCTTGACTGAATTGTTAGATCTTAAACAAGATGATGAGGAAGTTCAGGAGTTAGCAAAATTGAGAAGATCAGATCAACTTGTAAAAACATTATCCAGACTTCAAAAATCTAATGGAGCATGGAATTCTCTTGGCAATAACCAAACAATTTATGGAGATAGTATTCAATTAACATCTATGGCATTACAAAGACTCGGATACCTCGGGTTCGATTCATCCAATTCATTGGTGCAAAGTGCAGCAGAATTTATTTTTTCAAAACAGCAAGAAGATGGCTCTTGGCCAATGCCTGGTAAGAAACAGTTAACTGATGAAGAAATTGGATATCAAATGATGCCTATTCAAACCGCAATTCCACTCTTAGGTTTGGTTATGTGTGGATATTCTACCGATAGCAGATGTGAGAATGCATTTGAATGGTTATTAGAGCAACGCTTAGATGATGGTGCATGGCCTGTAGGTATATCTGCTGGTAATTATGGTGGTATTGCTGGATATCGTCGTCTTGCACATTCAAAATGGGGATGTCGATCAAGTACAACAGCAGTTCTCAGCTGCTTTGTTTATCATCCAAAGCGCTGTCAAAGTACTGAGGCAAAACGAGCTCTGGATCTCATACTAGGAACAACATCTAAAATCAGAATTCATCTTGGTTTTATAATTGCTCGTCTTATTGGATTAGAAAGTTCTATTGGACCAATTACTTTTATGGCAAAATTAGATATTTCTTACATATTAAATTTATGTTGGAGAGTTGGAGTTAATACCG
>JBHLLI010000235.1:0-3308 GCA_048885765.1 Candidatus Hermodarchaeota archaeon | reverse complement strand
GGAGCACATCCAGTACATCCTTTAGGTGGTGCAGTACTCACTCCCCCACTGGCAAAAATTGCTGGTTTGGGGTGGCAAGGACGTCATGGAATGATAATTACTCCTAAATATGGTCCAAGGATGCGGATCGCTACGGTATTTACTTCCATTGAGAATTTACCTTCCCCGATTGTTAATCCTCATAGTTGGATAGAAAACTGGTGTAAAAAATGTGGAGTATGTATCATTAAATGTCCTACATCAGCAATAAAAACTGTTTCAATTGAGCAAGACAATGGATTAATTAACCATATAGAAAATGAAAAATGTTTTCCTTATTTTGTAGAGAATCATGGCTGTTCAGTTTGTATAAAAGAGTGCCAATTCAACAAATTTGGATATGACTCACTCAAAATAAAGCATTTCTCAACATGAAAATGATTATAGTTAGAACTTTCCCTATTTATTATTTATTAGTTTGTTAATAGATTTATTAAAATTATCAGTAAATTAATTTACTCTTAATCTATTAAAGTTTAGTCCCATCATGTTTTTTAGAATTTAATTATTATAATTTATTAGTTGAGTATTTTAGGGTAATGAGCGACATTTATGACTTAGTAAAACGGTATCCTTGGCTCCCTTCATTAAAAACATACTATTCGGATATTGCATTAAAGAATCCCTTAGATTTTTTAAATGATATATTTTTACCTGATGAATCTACAGATCTGAAAAATAGAGTATTAAACTTATTTATTGCTGCCTTTAATAATGAGGAACAAATTCCTGATTATGAATTTGATGAAACAAATATTTATATTTATTTAATTCTTAGAATATTACTTTATGTTTTAAATGATAAGATTCTTTCTAATAGAATCGCTAATATTTACTCTAAAACCACTTTCAATGAATTAAATAAAGAAAATGAATATTATTTATATTATATTTATAAAGATTTGAATTTAAACGTAATATATGAAGAGAAACCTAGTATATTTAAAAAAATTGTTTTAAAAAGCCAAGAAGAAATTTTAAAAACTAATTTTAAGATTTTATTTATAGACTACCTAAGACTTGCGTCTAATTTAAAAGACGATTATAGAAAGTTAGTCAATAATGGCCTCCAACATGGTTATGTTTTTATTAAACCTGAAAGTCTTAATCGATTACTACAAGAATATGTTAGAATGAAATTATTACATCAAAATAATAAAAATTACAATAATTTAGAAGCATTTAAAGAAAGATTATTTGAAATACAAGATTTTAAAGAATTATATAACAACATTATCACCATTTGGGAATTAAGGAAAGAGGAATATGAATATAAAGTAGATATTTCATTTAAGGAAGGACAAGATACATCAAAAATTTTCCCTCCGTGTATAACTGAAATTCTATCAAAAGCACAACAAGGCCAGAACCTAATACACACAGAGAGATTATTTATTTTATGGGTTTTGAATGCTCTTAAATACCCAGAAGAAAAA
Source organism: Candidatus Hermodarchaeota archaeon (assembly GCA_048885765.1). Taxonomy (GTDB): domain Archaea; phylum Asgardarchaeota; class Lokiarchaeia; order Sigyniarchaeales; family SOKP01; genus Loki-b32. The sequence continues at coordinate 1,833 of JBHLLI010000235.1, read as the reverse complement.
ATTATTGATGTATTTTCAACACTTCCTGATTTTGATCAAGAAAAAACAGCATATCAGGTAAAATATGCAATGAAAAAGAGCTATACTCCATATTCATGTAAATCCTTAAAATCATATAATCTATGTATGGCTGTTAAATATAAGGATAATTTATGTATAGATGGATACTTCTCAAATAAATTACAAGAACAGAGAAAAGTCTCTCATCCCTTATTTTATATTCAATATAGACAATTTGTTGAATCAATTAAAGATACTAAAGAAAAAACAGAATCTAGCAATAAGAATACATAATATATAGAAGTTTAAGAAGAATTATTCAAACTTATAATGAATTAAAAAAATACAATAAAAATGAATTTCCAGAAGTAATGAATGATCTAAGTTATTTAAAACGCCAATTCAAGGAATATTATAAAGAAAACCAAAAAAAAGTGCCAATAGTCAATTCATTTGAGAAACGAGAATTTGGTTTTATTCCATGGGATCAACAGATAAGGATGATAAGACATATAGGTTATTCCAAACACGAGCAGTTCTTAATACAATTAAGCAATAATGGGCCTAGACATATTTACGCAAGTGGCTCTCTCTATTTAAAACCTGAAATTCAAAATATGGAAAATAAAGACTTCCAAGGTTGCGATTTCATTGTTGATATTGATGTAGATCATTTTTATACTCCATGTAAGGAAGACCATGATTTTTGGTATTGTAAAGAATGTGGAAAAAATGGAAAAGGAATGGTGGAAAAATGTCCAGATTGTGGAAAATCAAAATTGAAGAAACTAACGTGGATTTGTGAAAAATGTTTGAATATTGCTAAAAAAGAAATAACGAAGATGAACGATTTCTTGTTAAACGATTTTAATATAGATATAGGAAAAATAAAAATAGCATTTTCAGGACATAGAGGATATCACTTAAAGGCTGAAGATAAAGCTCTTAGATCCTTATCTAGTGATGAGAGGAGGGAAATTGTAGACTATCTTACTGGTGAAAATATATCTTTTGAAATTCTAGGCTTACGAGAGATTGGAGGAAATGTTTTTGGATTATCAAAACAAACTATTGGGTGGCCTCGAAAAATTATTAGAAAGATTGAAGAAATATTAGATATGCCTAATCTCGCCATTGAGTCCTTATTATCTGATAAAAGTGTATTTAATTTACCTCGACATTTTATAGAAAATTTAATTAATTCTAAAGATCAATTATTGAAGACAATTAGGGAAGACAAGAATAATAATTGGACTCTCGTGAGTTCTAATATTAATTTGTGGTATAAATTTCTAGAAGCATTAGTTAAAGAAATTGGAATTAAACTTGATGCACCAGTATCGATAGATATTCATAGGCTTATAAGATATCCCGGATCATTACATGGTAGTACAGGATTTAAGGTTCAAGAGCTCTTATTTGATGAACTTGATTTATTCAATCCTTTAGACGAACAAATCGAGAAGTTAGATCCAATTGTATTTATGAGTAAAGTAAAAACTATTCAAAAAATAGAAATAACTGAACCAATTGTACCTTTAACAAAAATTAAAGGTGAAACATTTGGACCATATAAATCTGGTGAAAAAATTGAAGTTCCCCATCATATCGCGATATTTTTATTATGTAAAGGAGTTGCTAAGTCGATATAACTTAAAAAATTTAAGTTTAAAACACCTTCTTATTATATTAAACTGAAAAATTTGATATTTATGGACTTCCAAACAGAATATAAAAAACTTTACGAGCATTGGCTTATGGAATTTCAGAATACTGATTTAACTGAAATAAATAAAGAAGATTTCAACGAATACAAAAAAATTTTGGAATACA
>JBHLLI010000234.1:0-3347 GCA_048885765.1 Candidatus Hermodarchaeota archaeon | reverse complement strand
TGCGATGGAGATAAGCACACCAACAATTAGGTTAACAAGCTTATTAAGTGATTTCCAGAACCATTCTCCAAAAGTTTTTGGTTTCTCACCCATCTGAGAGTCAGAGAAATTATAGAACCACGGGACATACTGGAGTACAGAAATCGGCAAATTCATCATCACTGCGGGAGTGTTATTCAGCTTAGTGGAAACATAAGAGTAAACTACTGCAGTTTCATTGGTGGTTTCATTAACAAGGCAAGTGAGCAGCAAATCCAAGATTTCCATCCCATCTGCCGAGGAAATGTCAAACCTGATGATGACAAAGTCGATCTCGTCGCAGGCTTGTTCAGTGGTGCCATCCCTGCCCACGGAAATAAATTTGAAAATCTCCTCATCTGAACTATAGATGGGAGTCTCACTGAGGGATTCATTTTGTACATAGGCGTTAAAAAGCGTTTCAGTAAACAAACTGGTGGGAATTACGATAGTATTGAGTCCTGCTTCGAATGGAGTGTCAGTACCATTGTCATTGATATAGAGTTGGATAATGTTCATCCGTTCCTCTTCCTGATAATGCCCATTGAATACCGTACCGTTGGTTTCATAAATCGCAATAGTGTTTGCTTTCTCTACCCCGATAGTGTTTACCTGCACTGCTGCTATGTATTTATCATCATTGTTTATGGTTAAGGTTTGAGAATGCCCTACGCTACCAATATTATAAGTATTATCTCCTGATACCAAGAGCTTATCCCATATTTCAAACCAAAGGAAATATCGTTCTATCCACTACATCTGGGTATTAATTTGAATCTGATTTAGTTGGAGTTCCACATCATCATTGATATTCACATAGTAATGAAGATCAAGTGAGCTTCCATGAGTACCATCGAAATATGCCGTCCATAGCGGATCTTCATATATATCGGGAGATTCTCCAACAGCAGGTATATAGACCGGCTCTTGTGTATCTTCCTTGGTAAACAGAGTGACAATTTGTAATTTGTAATTACTTGCAATAGATTGACCATAAAGAGGGTAGATCTCAAGCATTACATCTTTATGGGGATCTCGATCAAATGGATTCAAAAAGTAAATTTTAAGGATAAACTTAATAGACCAAGATATGCGATTGAAATAACTGATAAAGGAAAATCCTATGTAAATGAGCTCATTATTGCCCATATTTACATAGCTGCTTTTTTTGACTCATGGAATAAATGTATTGCGATTCATTTTATTGATTTTGCCAAAAACTTTTTATGAGTGTTTTTTCATGTTTTAAATAGTTATTTTAATTATAAAATTCCAATGGTTAATGTTATTGATGATAAAATCTCTAAAAGCTGATATAATACAATATTCAGTTCTAGCAGTTTTAATATTTATAATTTGTATTTCGACGCTGTTACGATTATTTTTTATTAGTTTACCTAGCTTAATTTTATGTTTAAGTGCAGGGTTATACTATGAGATACAAAATCGAAGGCATCTATATCTTGAGAATAGGGATGAAATAAATGATTTGAAAAACCAGTTAAATAATGAAAATATCAAGGATATTATAAAAGATTTATTTTTTAGCAAAGGAAAAAATCTTACTAAGATTACTAACATTTTAGAAAGTCAATTTGATATTGAATTGCTTATCCCTAAAGGAATTGACAGAGGAAATTATAAATCGAGAGAATTAGTTGATGAATTGTGTTATATTTTAGGATTTAAAAACAAAAAAGAATGCATTGATGCATATCATGAATTTAAAAAAAAAAAAAATTATTCTGGCCAATAGATTACTAACATTGCTCCCAACGCTATTTCGATAGCACCAACCATGATAATTAATTTTGTATAAGTTTTTATATTCTTATCATGACTATCCGTTCTACTTGAAGGTAAATACTTAAGAAAATTAAGTCGGTGAAAAGATTCTGCCCAATCTATAAAAGACCAAAGAAGTTGTCCAGTATCAATTGTAAGATAAATATCCATTTTTTCTTCTTTAGTTAGGTTTAGATTAAATATATCAAACACTATATCAGACAGAATATGAGCTAACCTAAAAGGTATATCTCTTACAACATCTCCAGTAAATTCCCCAAATATATTTCCTTCATTTGCATCTTTAAAAGATTTTAAGAAGTTGGAATAATCATCTGAATGATCTAATATTCTATATGGATCTGATTTTCCTATATGGTGAAGATTTATACCAGTAAATATTGTTATAATACCCGTTCCTACCCAATACCAAAAAGATTCATATCGATTATATTTAGCTAAATAATAATCTAAGATTGATAATCCTATAGCTAAAATTAAAGAAATTATTTGAAGACTCCATCTAATTTTAATATCTTCTGGAGGAATCGATAATGATAAAAATATGATTGTAACTAATGTCGACCAAACACCTAATGAAGAGTCCATTCCTGCCATGAATGCTTCAATAGAATTTAGAAAAGCAACTCTATCAAAGTCTCCTTCAATATCTCCAGATTTTCTTAATCCAAAATCAATATTTAACATTGTCTCTTCAAAAAATTCTTTGCTCTCTACATATACACCACTGGTTCCAAGTCCATTTTCTTTATTCGAGTTTAATAAATTTAGATCTAGACATGGAGGCCAGAAACCAATATAAAGACTGAATATTGTTATTTCATTCATAGTAAAATTGACAATTAAACTAGGTACTAGGATATCAAGGAAATCATAATTTTCTATAGTAATCCAGTATCCTAGGCTAAACGAGAAATCTGGGAAATTTACCTTTATCTTGTTTATTGTATAACAGATAGTTATATCGAAAATTAGTATAAAAGGAATAAATACTAGTGCAATTACCAATATCGCCAAAGTTAGAAATAACACAGCTAAACAAAATGTTACCCATATATAAATAAGCAAAGCAACCCGTATTATTAGCCAAAGAATATGCCCCAGAATCGGTAATACATCCATAAAGAGGGATATGAAGAAATCGATAATCAATTTTACAATTTCCACGATTGCCATTACAATGGTTATAATTACCCCAACAATTAGTTTGGCAAGTGATTTCAGTGATTTCCAGAACCAATCTCCGAAAGTTTCGGGTTTCGCACCCATTAATGAGTCAGAGAAATTACAGAACCACGGAACATATTGGAGCACAGAAATTGGCAGGTTCATCATTACTGCCAGAGTGTTATTCAATTTGGTGGAAACATAGGAATATACGACAGCAGTTTCATTAGTTGTTTCATTGACAAGGCAAGTGAGTAGTAAATTCAGGATTTCCATCAAATCTGCCGAGGAAATATCAAACCTGATGATGACAAAATCGATCTCGTCGCAGGCTTGTGCAGTATTGCCATCTCTTC
>JBHLLI010000233.1:0-3367 GCA_048885765.1 Candidatus Hermodarchaeota archaeon | reverse complement strand
ACGAATGTATCTGTTTGAATATAAAAAAAAACCAGAAAAGTAAGAAGTAATCCAAATTAATTTTTATTTTATAATTTATAATTCTCTACTATATTCCCTACAATCATTAGAATACCCATTATCATTATGTAAAGACTTATTGAAAAGATGGTTATTAATCCCAAAGAATAAAATAAGTTATACATAATAAAGATGACAACAAAAGTAATTCCAAGTAAAAAAAAAAGCAAACCAAAAAGAACACCTAGCTCTATTGGAAGCTTTCGAATGATTAAGTATATAAAATATAATGAAATACCCATTCCAAAGAAAAAAAAAATGACTCCAATAAGATGGGTAATGAAAATGATACCAACTGTAAAAAAACAGGTCATTATAATTATAATGTAATTTCGAGCAGACTTCTCAAATTTCATTTATTTCACTTTTTTTTCCTTCTTATTAAAATAGAAAATACATACCAAAATATGAAAAGGGAAATTGCTACTATAAAGAATGGAATAGGCACAGTAAAATCAAATACAATCGGAATTAAAATAAAGAATATCATAAACAAAACAATAGCATACATCAATGATGGGAAATCCCATTTATATAAAAAATCCCTAAATCTTATTTCTTCAATGCTACTGACCGATTTTCCTGAAAGTATTACTGATTCAAAATTATTATCAATACTCAAGTTTTTTTTTATCTTATTAAAGGAACATTTCCTGAAAGTGTTCAAACTCGATTTTTTTATTTTGAGTTTTTCGATATGAGCATCCTCAATCAGCATATTACGACAATTGTATATCCTAGATAATTTGGTAACTGAGAGATTTTTGATTTTTATATTAGAACTTCTCGAAATATCTAAATATTGTAGTCTACATTCTGTTAATATCATATTCTGACAATTAACAAGGGAAATATATCTCTTATCTAAATTTCTCATATGAATAAATATGTCATAATCCCGAAGGTAAATGGTTTTAGGAGTGCTCCCAATAGGTTCGATGATTACTGGATCTTCCTTAGTACCAGTACCCGGACATTCAATTTCGATACCAGAGAAAGATAGTGCATTTGGGTAGACTTTTTTTTGATAAATTGTTATCAGCATTGAATTCCCTTATCTAAGGTTTTATTTAATTATAAATTTGTTATCTTTTATATTTAAATATGATTTTCTAATAATATAATTAATTAATCTCTAATTTTTATTTTATAATTTTGGTTGGCTAATATTAATTCAAATTTTGTTTAGTTTACTTTATTTAAATAAATAAAAAAAAATTTAATTTTTACAATTTAATCTATTCTAATTTTCAGAATCACTTAATGCGGCAATTATTATTGTTAGACCAACTCCTGCAAAAAATAATGCTAGTAATCGAGATACGTCTGCAGGATTAGTGTCACTAGATTCGATTGTTTTAAGAGCAATAGCTCCGAGAATTATACCAATAAATCCTCCAAAACAACTAATTAATGCTTCAGTTGCTACCCAGTAAATATTATCCTCAGGGACCTCATTCAATAACTCAGAGACAGCAATTCTAATACCAAATATGGCGAAGATAAAGTCTATAAATACGAGAAAACCATTTAATTGTACAATAGGACTACCAACTAAAAATATTAATGGGGAGACGTATAATAATGAAATCGTTGTAAATAAAGCTATAACTCCCGAAATAAAATATCCAATTCCTAAACCTAAAAGAGCAGCATTTTTCCTTGCAGTATCAGTTCCAGTAGAAAATGTGGTCATATAAAAACCAGTAAATTCAATAATCCCAATAGCTATTCCTACTATAAAGGCAGTTAAACCACTTACATCTTGTTTAAAACCTTGTAGAATGCATGCTGTAGCTACGAAAACAACAGCAGCATGTCCCAATCCATCTCCGATATTTGAAATAATTTCAAAAAAGTTTAATATCTCATTATCATTTGGATCACTAGTTTTTGGAATTGATTTTGATGATGATTCAGGTCCATCTTCTCTAAATTTATCCCAAGGATCTTCAGGGAATTTTTCAATGTCTAATTCAAATGAAAAGAAACCTAGTTTGAATGCCATCGTAATATTATCTGATTCAAATGAAGTTTCAATTATGGGATAATAAAAATTAAAAAAACTATTGAATTCTATCCCAACGTCATATCTAAATGATAGTTCTATATTACCTTCTGTTTCAATTTTGTTATAAATAGTTGTTATTTGAATGTTCATGAAAACGCTAAGTATATATATAATAGCGACTATTGATACAAATTCTATAATTACACCCAAGAGAGTCAAAGCAAAAATTATCCAAATCAAAATTAGAATCACTGCACGTATTATCAGCCATAATATATATCCTAGAATCGGTAAGACATCCATGAAGATGTATATGAAGAAATCGATGATCAGCTTTATAAATTCCACGATAGCCATTGCGATGGCAATAATCACACCGATGATTAGGTTCACAAGAGTATTTAGCGATTTCCAGAACCAATCTCCAAACGTTTCGGGTTTCGCCCCCATCAACGAGTCAGAAAAATTACAGAACCACGGAACATATTGGAGCACGGAAATTGGCAGGTTCATCATTACCGCAGAAGTGTCATTCAATTTGGTGGAAACATAGGAATATACGACAGCAGTTTCATTGGTTGTTTCATTGACAAGGCACGTGAGCAGTAAATCCAAGATTTCCATCCCATCTGCAGAGGAAATGTCAAATCTGATGATGACAAAATCAATCTCGTCGCAGGCTTGTTCAGTATTACCATCTCTTCCCACAGAAATGAATTTGAAGATCTCCTCATCTGAACTATAGATGGGAGTCTCACTGAGGGATTCATTTTGTACATAGGCGTTAAAAAGCGTTTCAGTAAACAAACTGGTGGGAATTACGATGGTATTAAGCCCTGCTTCGAATGGAGTGTCAGTACCATTGTCATTGATATAGAGTTGGATAATATTCATCCGCTCCTGTTCCTGATAATGCCCATTAAATACGGTACCGTTGGTTTCATAAATCGCGATGGTGTTAGCCTTTTCTACGCCAATAGTGTTTACCTGTATTGCTGCTTTGTATTTATCATCATTGTTTATAGTTAAGGTTTGAGAATGCCCTACACTACCAATATTATAAGTATTATCTCCTGATACTAAGAGCTTATCCCAAATTTCAAACCATAAGAAATATCGCTCTATCCACCACATCTGGGTTTGAATTTGAATCTGATTCGGCTGTAGTTCCATATCGTCATTAATATTCACATAGTAATGAAGATCAAGCAAACTTCCATGAGTGCCATCGAAATATGCCGTCCATAGTGGATTCTCATAGATGTCGGGAGATTCTCCAACTGCAGGTATATAGAC
>JBHLLI010000232.1:0-3396 GCA_048885765.1 Candidatus Hermodarchaeota archaeon | reverse complement strand
TACGCAATGAAAAATTTTCCTTCAGATTTATCTGGTGGAAAGTTATTATATCAAACAGGTTCATTTACAGATTCAGTTACACCCAGTCGATCTCAAGATATAATAGTAAGTAAATTTATGTTATCTGAATTACGCCCCCTAGAACAACAAATTTTTCTTAGAAATGCATGGAAAATGCTGAAACCCAATGGACGTTTAATATTAGCTGCTGAATTTATACCTAATGGTTTTTGGAAGCTCTCATTTAAATTTAAAAGATGGAGATATAAGAAAAAACTAAGACGCTTGCGAATACCGAGTACTTATTTAGTTAAATGGTTTTTTAAATATTTAGAACCGATAGGTTATAAAATCAATACTCAAGTAAAATGGAAACATGGTTCAATTCAGGTAATAGAACTACAAAAGAATAATGATAATGGATCAAATGAACCTGGATATTATAGACCTGAAATAAGAGAGTTTAAAGGTCTTAGAGCTCAATTAAGAATTTATCGGTGTATTTTTACAGGACAAGTTGATAGAGTACCAATAGAACCGGGCATCTATAAATCAGGAAATCCCGATGAAAAATCACCTATTATTGTTACTGCAAATTATGAATTCACCTACATTAAAGTAATGCGTGATCTCAAAGGATTAGATGCTTGGGTCCTGTGTGTTGATTCAAACGGTATAAATGTATGGTGTGCTGCTCGTGGTAATGATTTTGGAAACAAACAACTTCTTGAAGTAATAGAAGCAACAGATATAAAAAATTTAACTCAAAAAAAAACATTATTATTACCCCAACTTTCAGCAGGTGGTATAGCAATACCTCAACTTCCAAAGAATTCAGAAAAATTCCCATTCCGAGTAAGATATGGCCCAGTATGGTCAAAATTTATTCCCCAATTTCTAGATGATAATCCTGTTAAAAAACCAGACAGAATGAAGTTAGCTAAATTTACCCTATATCATCGAATTCGTGCTGGAACTACTCATATCTCATTTTTGTTTCGAAAATTATTCATCTTACCGTTAATTGCATTAGTCTTATTGTTCTCGGTTCTAACTTGGTTTAATAAATTATGGTGGGTCGGCGAATTATCACTTTGGATAATTACAGCAAACTTAATTATTGTAATATTATTCCCAATTTCAGGATTCACGAGAAGATTTATTTTTAAAGGGATATTCTTTGGAATAATTAATATTGTTCTCTTGGGAAGCTTAGCTTTTTTAATCCATAATAATATATATTACGTTCTCTGGCAGTTAGGGTTTTATTTTTGGGTAACATATTTTTCCATTATGTCATTTAGTGGGTATTCAATGGCCACAAGCCCAAGAGAAATCCAGGAAGAATATCCCATTTTTAATTTAACAAATAAGATTTTAATGATCCTAAGTATAGTTTCTCTAGCTTTAGGATTTATATTTTTAACATAAATTAATAAAAAATAAAAGATGTAAAAGAATAGGAGGTAAATAATATGACAGAAAGTAATCTTGAATCATTTAGTTTTTCAGAATTTATTAAAGATGTATTGATTTTTATTGATAAAGATGTATGTAATGGTTGTGGTCTTTGTGCAGAAGTATGTCCATTCGGACTTCCACAAGCCAATAACTCAGGAAAATATGAGATATTTAAACCAGAATTATGTACAGAATGCAGTGCTTGTAAGAGAAATTGTCCAGTTCAAGCAATTATCTTGAATGAACGTAAAGGATGTGGTTGTCTTTGGAATGCCCGGGGAGTAGCTAAGAATGCGAAAAAGGGGATCACTGCTGAAGCATCATGCGGTTGTGGACCCACCAGCGAAACCAGTGCAAATAATAGTTGTTGTGGATAACTTGGATGTTAATACTAAAAAAGGTATACTTTTTGGAACTATAACAGTTTTCTTAGTGGGACTACAACCGGTTATTGCAAATTCAAGACCCCAAATTATAGATGCCTTTATTTTTGCTGCGATTACAGCTTTAATCGAAGCCATAGTATTCCTTCCATTATATTATTTTGAAAGAAGAAAACTAAGTTTAAATCAAGAAATTGATAAAAATAAGTTTTTATTGAATGGCTGGAAAAAAAAAGATAATATAAAATTGCTTGTGTTGATTGGATTATCTTTTGCTATTATTCCAATTTTATTATATATTGGTTATGAAATTACAGGACCAACCAATAGTACTATAATCTTAAAATCTGAAATTATTTTTGGATTATTATTTGGCTTTTTAATATTAAATGAAAAAATCACTAAAATTCAAGTTATTTTCTGCCTACTTTTATTTACTGGATTATTTTTCACAGTTACTCAAGGGTTTTCTAACCTAGATGAATTAAATATAGGAGTGTTGGTTTTAATTATAAGTGTGGCTTCATTTACGTTTATTCATACTTTGACTAAAGTTAAATTTGATAAAAATGAATTATTTCCTACTCAAATTGTATTTATTAGAAATTTAATTAGTGGTCTTTTATTATTGGCACTCTATATTATAATCTTCCCTTTAGATAACCTTCAGATAGTCTTTGATCCGAATTATTTTCTGTATTTTTTATTTATGGGTTTGGATTATGGATTTAGCCTGTTTTTCTGGTACAAAACATTAACATTCATTCAGATTGGTACTGCTACGATAGTTAATTCTCTTACACCGTTCTCCGCCGCTTTCTTCTCATTTATTATTCTCGGTGACCCTTTTACGATATTTCATCTTATCGGTGTAATTATCATAATCATTTCAATTATTGTAATTGTTAGAGAGAAAGAGAATAAAAAAAAATTGGAGGTTCAAAATTAGGATTTGAGTTCAAAGTTCGTTCTAAGTTCAACATTATCATCTATTTATGGTATAAATTCTTATTAAATATAATAAAATCTATTAAAAGTGAAATTTAATGAAAAAAAGTAAAATAACGCCAAAAGCATATTTATTTCCAATGCCCGTTGCTCTTATTGGTGCAAATGTAAATGGAAAGCCAAATTTTGAGACGCTTGCATATGTTGGTATTGTAGAAGCTAATCCTCCTATGATTTCAATATCCTCATGGGAAACTCACTATACAAATATTGGGATTAAGGAAAATGGTACATTTAGTGTTAATACTCCTACGGAAGAGATAGCAGGATTGGTTGATTTTGTTGGTATTGTATCTGGAAAAGAAGTAGATAAATCAGAAGTGTTTGAAGTGTTTTATGGGGATCTCAAAACCGCTCCGATGGTAAGTCTTTCACCATTAAATCTTGAATGTGAGGTTGTTAAAACAATTAAAGTCAAGGAACTAGTGAATGTCGAACAAGGCCATGAAATATTTATTGGAAAAATAGTAAATGCCTATGCAGACGAGGATCATCTAACAGAGGGGATAGCAGATTTTACTAAATTTAAAACGTATTTATATTC
>JBHLLI010000231.1:0-3412 GCA_048885765.1 Candidatus Hermodarchaeota archaeon | reverse complement strand
TAATCAACTCTTAGAATATAAATTAGTTCTTAGAATGTAAATATTGAATTTTTTAAATATTCTTAGGAAAAAATTAGATTTTAATTTATCTAACTAATCTAGAAAATTCCTAAAAAACGTATTCACTAATATGTCAGAAACAACGAGATTAATATGTTTTAAAATTATTTATATGGTTAATTCATATTAATAATCATATTAAAATTAATAAAAAAGATAATAAACATGAGTGAAGAGAAATTAGTCGTTGCTAATAAGGGGCTTGTAAGAGCAGAATTTGCATTTTGGGTTGGTCAATATATGGATAAATTCTATGATGCTCTTGAAAATAAAAAAATTATTGGAAATAAATGCCCCAAATGCGAAGACATCTTTGTTCCACCGAGAAAAATATGTGGAAAATGTAATGAGAAGATCTCTTTAGACCAAAACTGGGTGGATCTACCAGATTCAGGAATACTGAAAAATTACACAATTACTTACTATAAAATAAATGATAGATCTAGTCGAAAAGTCAAAAAACCTCAAATTTTAGGAATGTTACAGATAGATGGAAGCAATACCGCGATTATAAATAAGCTCTTGGATATTGAACCTGAAGAAGTAAATATCGGAATGAAATTAAAGATTAAATGGGAAGAAAAAACAAAAGGAGACCCTTCTGATATAAGGGGTTTCATAAAAGGATAGGAGGGGAATTGTAAGTGGAAAGAGTGGCAATAGTAGGATATAATCAAGTTAAATTGTATTCTGATGCAAATTATGGAAGGTATGAAATGGTCTTTGAAACTGTACGAGGTGCTTTAGATAGTGCAGGATTAAAGAAGAAAGATATAACAACTGTTGTATCTGCTACAAATGATTACTATGATGGTAGAACTATCTCAAATTCATTAACAGTAGAACCAGGAGGAGGTTATCTAGTAGATGAATCAAAAGTCGAAATGGATGGAGCTCATGCAGTTTTATATGGATTAATGCGTATTTTATCAGGAAATCATAAATTAGCAGTTGTATGGGGAGGAAGTATGGCATCTACTTTTCCTTATCATGCTGCTCGTCTATATGAAACAGATCCGACATGGGAACGTCCAACTGCTTATGTGAATGATGTAACCTCTGCTGGTTTTCAAATGAGAGCATATATGGAAAAATATGGAGTAACTGCTGAAGAAATTGCAAAAATTGCTGTAAAAAACAGAAAAAATGCTGCAAAAAATCCTTTAGCATTAAATGAAGCTCAAAATCCGGATTTGACAGTAAAAGAAGTTCTGGAATCAGATCTCTATTCTGATCCAGTAACTGATCTTATGGTAGCGCAGCCTTGTGATGGGATGGCTGCTTTATTATTAGCACCTGAAAAGCAAGCAAAAAGGATAACAGAAAATCCTGTTTGGATTACTGGTGTAGGATTTAATCAAGAAACCTATTATCTTGGGGATCGAGAATTATATAAGAGTAATTCTATGGAATTAGCAAGTAAAATGGCTTTTAAAGCTGCGGGGATAAAAGATGTAAAGACCGAGATCGATGTAGCTGAATTATTTGAAGCATTCGCTCACGAAGAATTGATTTTTACTGAAGCTTTAGGTTTAACAGAAAAAGGTAAAGGAGTTGAATTAAACACTGAAATTAATGGAGATTTCCCTATAAATCCCTCTGGAGGCGCTTTAGGCGGCAACCCACCATGTGCGACTGGCTTAATAAGAATTATTGAAGCAGTTAAACAAATTAGAGGAGAAGCAAATGATTATCAAATTAAAGATGCTAAAAAAGCAATTGCTTCTGGGCAAATTGGGATGTGTGCTCAAAATAATATATTATATGTATTGGAGGGTGGTGAATAAAAATGGGAAGACAAGTATGTATTGCAAGTGCTGGTTTTAGCGAGCATGCTTCAAAACGCTCTGATGTAAGCATGCCAGAACTAGTAAGCGAAGCTATTGAAGATTGCTTAAAAAAAGTTCCAAGCATTGAGAAAGGTGATATTGATGCTTTTGTAAATGGTAATATGCCTGCTTTTGAAGGTTCTAATATTCCAGAATTATGGATGACTGATTGGATGGGGGCTAGGAATAAACCTTTAATGAGAGTAACAACAGGGGGTACTACGGGTGGATCTGTGGCCATAGCAGGGTATTATACTGTTACTGCGGGTTTACCAGGGATAGATACTGTATTGGCGATTGCTTTTGAACAACAAAGCCAAGGTGACACTGCAACAGGACTTGCTAGTGTTGGTTATGGAGAAATATCTGTATTAAACTCATTAGGAATTCCTTATGAGCAACTAACGCTCCTTCTATCTGGTGGTGCAGCAATAGGAATTGCTTCTTATCAAGCTGTCAACTATATGCGAAAAAGTAAAATTACTGAAGAAGATTTAGCTCGAGTTGTAGTTCAAAATAGACATAACGCCGCTAAAACATGGTGGGCTCACCTTAAAATGCCAGATCTAACAATTGAAGATGTTTTAGATACACCATATATTTCATACCCACTGAGATATGGAATGGTATGTCCTGCATCGGATGGAGCGTGTGCAATGTTATTTACAACTGAGGAAAAGGCTAAGGATTTATGTGATATTCCTGTGTATGTTAATGGAGTAGGTAGTATATCTAATGAAACCGCACTTATCGGTTATGATGGCAGTGGGTCAGCACAATTGGATCTTTCTGAGCAACTTGGAGCTCAAATGACTTCTGACTTGGCATTTAAGCAAGCTGGTATTTCCTTTCCAAGGAAAGAAATAGATTATGCCGAGGTTTATTCACCATTCCCTAACCAAGAACTAATGTGGGTGGAAAAATTGGGATTATTCGAAGTAAATACCGCTCCAGAAATGTATGAAACCGGAATTACAGCCTTAAATGGTGAATTACCTATTAATTGCTCAGGAGGCGTGAACTCAACAAATGCCATAGGGGCATCAGCAATGGAAAGACCTGCAGTTGCAGCTTTACAGATTATGGGAAAAGCTAGTAATCAAGTTCCTAAAACTGTACATACAGTGTTAGGGCACGGATGGGGTGGTTATGTAAATTTTGTGACCCAGATGGTTATGGCTGATGAACCAGCTAGAAAAATTAAATAAAATTTAGAGGTAAAATAAAATGTCTAAAAGAACCCAAAGAAAATCGATGAATTATATTAAAAAGGATTATGTTAGAACAAGGACTATGCCAGCAAATTGGTATTTATCTAGTTATAATTTCAAATTCAATATCACCCATATGAAGCCCTTATTAGAAAAATTAAAGCAGAAAAAACTGGTAGGGCTCCAATGTTCCGGTTGTAATAGAGTTTTTTTCCCTCCTAGACTTGTATGTGGTAAATGTATGGTAAAACCTGATCGTTGGGTTGATTTACGAGAAACTGGAAAGGTAGCTTCATATACAATTGTTTATTT
>JBHLLI010000230.1:0-3451 GCA_048885765.1 Candidatus Hermodarchaeota archaeon | reverse complement strand
GTCCAATATCCCGTTCCACATGCAATCTCAAGCACTATATGATCTTTTAAAAGAGTTTTTAGCAGTTTATGAATTTTCTTAATATCCTGTTGACGTTCAGGTCTTAAATATGTCTCATCATATTCATAAGCCCTATCTGCATAATATTGCTTTATATTATTATCAATTCTTTTAGCCATATATATATGCTAATTTAGTCCAGCTGCTGTT
This sequence comes from Candidatus Hermodarchaeota archaeon, assembly GCA_048885765.1. Taxonomy (GTDB): domain Archaea; phylum Asgardarchaeota; class Lokiarchaeia; order Sigyniarchaeales; family SOKP01; genus Loki-b32. The sequence continues at coordinate 3,241 of JBHLLI010000230.1, read as the reverse complement.
ATATATTTATTATATAATACTGATTTTTAAATAATAAATCTTGAATAATATCATTTTTTTCTAAGATTATTTCTATATCTACTTAGAAACCATATTTTACATTAAATGCTTGTAAAACGTTAATACGTGTTAATCAATCAAAAAAATAATTCATTTGTGATTATTAGATGAAAAAAACTTTTTATTGATATTTTTAGTCCATTTTCTTTTTTTTATCCTTAAGATCTCTTATCCTTACGTAAAGCCCAAAAAGTTCAAATAGCTGCTGCAAGATCAATTAGTCCAAAAAATAAGACAATAAAACTTACTATTTGGATGGCTACAAAAACAATTTGGAAAATAATAACTGTTGCTCTAGTGTGAACCGTCCATATAAAAAATTTTGTCAACCCCTCTTCATCTAGAGCAGCACGAATAATGTAATAAGCTAAGAATAATATAATCATTCCAAAAAGACGCGACATTATATCTGGATCTGTTGGGACCATAACTATTGAAAACAAGATTTCGGGTATAAATAAAAAGATAATTGCTATAATTATTAAATATAGTCCAAAAATGAACAAAGATAAAGCAGTTCTACTCATATCTTTAAACATATTGAATTTCACCTTTAATTTAATTAATAAACATAGTCAGATTTTTTTAGATTTAACTTACAAAAATGTAAGGAAGCTTATTTAATAAATATGCCTTGAAATCTCAATTAATAAGTAATTAATTATAGGATTAATTTTAACTAGAGAGTGTTAATTATGGATTCAATATCAATAACGATTAATGGAACAATAGTTGAAGCTGAGAAAGGTTCTACTATTTTAGAAGCAGCGTTAAATGCCGGGATATATATTCCTAGTATCTGTGCCCATCCTGATTTACCAAATTTGGTAGGATTAAAGCCAAATGAAGAAATTTTTCAAGGAGAAACTAGAATCAAAAATGATAACCCTCAAGAACATCAAGGATGTCAACTTTGTGTAGTAAAAGTAGAAGAGTTGGAAGGATTAAAAACATCATGTAGTACAATTATAGAAGAAGGTATGGTGATTTCGACTGATAATCCTGAAATTCAAAGTCATCGCCAGGAAAAGTTATTAACATTTCTCTCAAAACATCCTCACGCGTGTTTAATGTGTGCTCAACGTGAAGGATGTAGTCGTGAACCATGTTCACCAAATGTTCCAGTAGAAGAACGTTGTTGTCCTATTTTGGGTCGATGTGAATTACAAAAAGTAGCTGAATATGTTGGAATTCGAGAAGATATACAGCGATATAAGCCCCAAGGACGTGCGATCATCGAAAAGGAACCATTATTCATTAGAAACTATGAATTATGTATTGGATGTACTAGATGTGTGAGAGTTTGTAGGGATGTTCGTGGTATTGAAGCTTTGGGTTTTGTTTATTCAAATGGAGAAACATTAGTAGGGAGTCTAGCTCCTTCACTTAAAGAGTCTGGATGTAAATTTTGCGGAGCTTGTATTGAAGTTTGTCCAACAGGAGCCCTTACAGATAAAGATATCCTCTGGGCTGAACGTGAAAAATTATTAGTTCCTTGTAGAGAGACTTGTCCATTAAAGATTGATGTACCACGCTATATTCGATTAATTTCAGAAAAAAAATATGCTGAAGCAGCAGCAGTTATTCGAGAAAAAACACCTTTACCTTTGGTTCTTGGAAGAGTTTGTTTTCATGATTGTGAATTTGAATGTCGCAGAAATGAACTTAATGAACCTATTGCTATTTGTGCTTTAAAACGTTTCGCAATGGATTATGATAATGAGATTTGGAAGCCAAATCTAAGTATTAACCCTTCCACCGGAAAAAAAGTGGCTGTCGTTGGTTCAGGGCCATCTGGGTTAACAGCAGCTTATTATTTACAGCGGTTAGGACATTCGGTCACTATATTTGAATCTAATTCTTATTTAGGAGGCATGTTAAGGCAAGGAATCCCTGAATATAGATTGCCTCGATCAGTTCTACAGAAAGATCTTGATCATATTTTAAGTATCGGCATTGATGTTCAAATTGATAAAGTTGTAGGAGAACATTTAACTCTTAATGATTTGAAAGACCAAGGTTTTAATGCAACTTTTTTAGCTATAGGTGCTCAAAATACTAAAAAGCTTGATCTTGAAGGCTTAAATCTCCCAAATATTCTATGGGGTCTTGAATTTCTTAAAAAAGTTAACAATTGTGAAGATTTAAATATAACAGATACAGTTATTGTAATTGGTGGAGGGAACGTAGCGATTGATGTAGCCTTAACTGCTAAAAGGCTTGGTGCAAAAGAAGTTCAATTATCCTGTCTGGAATGTAGAGAAGAAATGCCCGCCCATGAATGGGAGATTCAGAAAGCTATAGACGAAGGAATTACACTTGATTGTTCCTGGGGTCCAAAAAGAGTTATTGATGAGAATGGTGAAGTATCTGAAATTGAGTTAGTTCATTGTGATTCTGTGTATGACGATAATAATGCTTTCAATCCAATCTTTGATAATAATAATACAAAATCAGTTAAAACTGAAATGGTAATCTTAGCAATAGGCCAAATTCCTGATCTATCACTCTTAGGAAGTGAAAGTAAAATAAATATAAATCCATCTGGTTTAATTCAAGTTAAAGAAGGATCATTAGAAACAAATATACCAGGATTATTCGCAGGTGGTGAAGTTATAAATAGTCCCAGCTCTGTGGTAGATGCAATTGAAATGGGTCGAAGGGCCGCTTCTTCAATTGATAAATTTTTAGGAGGCAATGGTGAGATAGATGATAAACTTATTGAATCCGATATTCCTACAGCTAATTTAGGACGCGATGAAAATTTTTATGATAAAATGCGTGTAAAAATGCCTCTTTTATCATTAGAGCAACGTCAAACTAGTTTTAATGAAATTGAATTAGGTTTTGATGAAAAATTAGCTCTTGAGGAAGCAAATCGTTGTCTAAGATGTGATCTACGGTTTGAAATCTCTTCTGTTGTATTACCACCTCAGAAATGGTTAGAGTTGACAGATGAAAACATCCAAAATGTCCCCAAAACTGAAGGTGTCATTCAAGTTTTAAATGCAAATCAAGAAATAATTTTAATTCAGGGTACTCAAAATATGAAACAAGCAATAGAAGAGCAATTAGAATCAAATATTCAAGCTTGTTATTTTGATTACGATGAAGATCCTATGTATACTAAACGGGAGAGTGAACTTTTACAACAATATATGCAAGAGTTTGGAAGATTCCC
>JBHLLI010000229.1:0-3479 GCA_048885765.1 Candidatus Hermodarchaeota archaeon | reverse complement strand
GACGAGATCGATTTTGTCATCATCAGGTTTGATATTTCCTCGGCAGATGGGATGGAAATCCTGAATTTACTGCTCACCTGCCTTGTCAATGAAACCACTAATGAAACTGCTGTTGTATACTCCTATGTGTCCACCAAATTGAATGATACATCTGCGGTGATGATGAACCTGCCGATTTCTGTGCTCCAGTACGTTCCGTGGTTCTGTAATTTCTCTGACTCGTTGATGGGGGCGAAACCCGAAACCTTCGGAGATTGGTTCTGGAAATCGCTGAATAAACTTGTAAACCTCATCATCGGGGTGATTATCGCCATCGCAATGGCAATCGTGGAACTCGTGAAGTTGATCGTCGATTTCTTCATATTTATCCTCATGGATGTCTTGCCGATTCTAGGATATATATTGTGGCTGATAATACGTGTAGCAATACTGATTTTTATATGGATTTCATTCATCTTCGTTGTATTTGTGTTAACATTATCGATTTTGATGTTTACGCTAATTTTAATTCCAATAGCACTTATATTCAATGCAAATATGGTGTATACTATCAATAATGTGAGGGTAATCTTTCCAGATGTCTCATTTAGCGTAGGATATAATATTATTTTAGATTTTGATAATTTTCTAGGATTTTGGGTACCATCATTAAATATTTTCTTTGAGTTAGGGAATATAACTATATTTAATATGTTCATTAGATTTTGGCCGCCTGGATTTGAAATGAACTTAAGTAATAATAATGGATTAGGAAGTTCAGGGCTAAATTCATCCAATCTTAAAATGAATTCAGAAGAAAATAGTAATGCCCTATATCAAAACGAGATAGAAATATTGATGAAAGGGATGGATCATTCATTTGGAATTTGGTCAATAACTATTACAATATTAACTCTATCATTCGCATTACCTTCAACATATAGAGCAGTAAAATGGGGGATACAGATTGCGGCTTTTATTATGAATCTAATAGGTATATTTATAACCTTATCTAACTATTTTGATTACTTTATTAATGGAGAAAAAGTATTTGATCCTTACGAATCATTTTGGTATTTATTAGGTACTGGTTTTGTTTCTATTTGTTCAGGTATCTTTATATATAAACATGGAAAATCTAAGATATTACAAAACTCTGATGATTTCAGGGGAAATTGGTTTAAATATATAGAAATATGGGAGAATTGTCACTCAATTAAGAATTTTATTTTAGGAGAAATCATGTTGAGTTTATTTCCAGAAATAACTGAAGCTGTGAAATATTGGGCTTTTACTAAACCTGGAGTGGAAGTACCAGATGCTGTAGAAAGTCTATTTGAGGTTATGAATGGGATATCATTTATTCATTCTGTTGTACAATGGGCTATATCTCTTAATTTTCTTAATTATTTCTCTTATATATTAGGAATTCAGGATAGCAACTATGATAAAGAAGTTAAACAAGTTAGTTGCATGGCGATTATTCTAGGTGTTATTGAAATTATCCTTGGAATAACATTATTATTTGCGAAAAACAATGAAATTTAATTTTTTTTTTATATTAATTATTTTTTAATTAAAAAAGTTTTAATCATCTATTACCTGAATTAAATCATATCTAATGATGGGTAATAAAATACAGAGATTAATTAAGGAGCAAGGCTCTCAACTTGATAGTTTAATTATTTTTTTGCATAAAAGAGATATCTTGATTTTAACAGCCTTAAATCTTTAATTTTTTTACAAATTTTGATTTTTAATACCTTCTTTCAATTGCTCAATTTTCTCTTTTAAATTATTTGTCACAGAATCGTTATCAAATCCTAATTCTAATAGAATCTCCAATTCTTTTTCATACCATAGTAGAGCTTCAGGAATGTTCCCTAAATCAAAATAATTTCCTGCAATTTTCTTTGCTTTGGATAATTTAAAATATTTTTCTATATTTTCAGAGATAGGTTTTTTCCTAACATAAGGAAAGGCTCTTTTATATCCACATATGTTCCAGTAATCTCTATAATTGTTAAATCCTAATATTTTTGATATTTGATCAGCTACATCTTCTATTAGATCTCCAACCATTCTTCCCTTATAATAAAATAACTTAATTTTAAACTTCTTTTCTGTTTTCTTAGCAATCTTATATATATTTTTATGTTTTACGTCATGTAAATTCTTTATATACTCTTTAACTTCTTTCTTTTCTAAATATTGCTCTGATTTTATTTGATCATCATAGGAGATTTTTGAAGGTTTTTGTGATTGTTTTATATCATAAATTGACCAAATAGTAAAGCTTAAACAGGCAATAAAGAATAAAAGAGCTAACATGTAAAATTTATAATAGAGAAATAAATACCCCATCAGTATTAAAAATAACCAAAAAACAAATCCTCCAATCCGAGCTCCGAAATTTAAATTTGAATTCATATAAAATCTTTAAGTATTTCTAATCTATCAATTAATTTTATTTAAAAAAATTTTTTATTACTCCATGCAAGATTAGATTAAATAGAATAAATATATAAACTTTTATATTGAATCTGTTTAGTACTAACTATAATAACATATAAAACAAATTGCCGGATATTTTTCTTTAATACCAACTAGAATCACAATTATATCTCTTGAATAACCTATAAATGAAACAAACGGGACTTTTACAAGAAATTAAATATAAAAAATGAAGATATAATTTTGATAAATGTTATAAATACTAATATTCTGACAATAACCTATTTATAAATGCACGTGGATCTAGATTATCTTTACTTTATCAATTTTTGATATCCTTAGTTATCATAATCACATTATCTTCTATTACTCTTATATTAACAATTTATAATATTATTGTAGGGGTGTCATTTTTATGTTTATCAACTCTTATTTACATAATTTTGTATTACAAATTTAAGACAGAAACCATTGATTTTGATAGATCATCCCATACAATTACATTCCAGAAAATCTTTCTTTATTTGAAACAAATTAGAACATTTAATTTTTCAGAAATAGAATGGCTTATTTATCGAAGAGATCAGAGAGATTATGGAAAATTATATCAATTAGAAATAGTTCTAAAAGATACAAAAGATATTAAAATTTATAAAGGATTTAAAGAAGAATGCAAAGAGCTTGGGACTATTGTCTCCAATTTTGTAGATAAAAAATTATATGAACCTTAACTCTAATTTTCTTAGACACCAAATGGATTTTTTCAAAAAAATAAAAGAGATTTTAGCATATACTCAAAATAGCAATTTCAGAAACAACAAGCAATTAATAATTTATTAATTTTTTAATTTATTAATTTGGAGGTGACTCTGTTAAAAACCTTTATCTTGTTCGTAATAATAATTTATAAACAATCTCTTTAATTATGATTTTTTCCTTGCTGGTTTACTCACAGCTATCAATTATTGTATAATAAAGAGAGAACAGTAATTATAAATCTTTACATATTCATATTCAGAATAGATTTTTACGTATTCTTACTATTG
>JBHLLI010000228.1:0-3559 GCA_048885765.1 Candidatus Hermodarchaeota archaeon | reverse complement strand
ATATTAATTGTCCAATCTCCCTTTGAAACTGCAATATAATCTGATGAGATATCTATATAAACTTCCAAGGCTTCTGCAGGATTATATTTTAAAATAGATACATCATCGTTGTCAGCAAATTTACCCAAATTTCGTTTATCAATATAAATTTTGGAATCGCCAGAATAATTTATTTCTTCAATTTTAGAGATTATTGAGAAAGTTTTTGTCGGCAGATTTGAAATTAAGAAAATAGTATCTCCAATTTCAAAGTTAGATAATACTTCTTGATTTCCCTGAATAATGCAATTTTCTCGAAACTGAGGAACAATTTTAAATGAATTCATGACAATACAATCAATTTTTGTCTTGAATAATATTTAAACTAATTATACTTATTAAGGTATCTATCACCAATGAATTCTGTTAGATTATAAAATCAAAAAAAATAAAATTAAAGAATATCAAATTAATTTACTCATTAACTGTACTTTACAATTTTTACGATAAGCAGCTTGCATTCATTCAACTGGGATTTTAATTTCAACTTTTTTAAGTAACCTGTTTTTAAAATTATTTAATGTATAATTAATTTAAAAGTTCAGATTTAAGAATAGATTTATGCTTGATATAAATAAATAAAAGCATAACAACAAGAATAACGAAGATTAGATAGAAATTTCCGAAAGGGATAATGGATTCATCAATATTTACTAATAATTGAGCATAGATATCTCTTGAAACGCCTCTTAGATCTTCCCAAACAATAATTGCTCCTTTCACCCCATCACTACAGATTTGAGGATACATATGGGTTGATAACGTGCATATACCTATTCCATCTTCTTTCCATTTTAATTTTCCAGTAAATCCAATATTTTGAGCATAAATTTGCCAACCAGTAGTTCCTGATCCGAATCTTCTATCCATCCATGTAATAAAAGCCCCACCAATTCCATCGCTACAAATTTGAGGGACATCTTGAACTTCTGAAGCAGTACATATTCCTTTCCCATCATTTTTCCACTTGAGATTTCCAATAGAATCAACTCGTTGAGCATAAATATCATAATTAATTACAGAAATATCATATACTTCTCTATGATCTTCCCAAACAATAATTGCTCCTCCTTGTTTATCACTACAAATTTGAAGTTCTTGTTGGCAATTATATGCAGTACATATAGCTATCGCCTCAGAATCCCATAATTTATTCCCATTGAAATCAACTCGTTGAGCGTAAATATCATAGTAATCTCTATGATCTTCCCATGCTATAATGGCCCCTCCGGATCCATCTTCACAAAGTTGAAGTGTCATTTGGTCTTTATTTTCTAGGCATACTTCTGTACCATTAGGAGTCCAAATTATATTTCCACTAGAATTGATTTGTTGGGCATAAATATCATAATTTGATCCAGTTCTATAATCTTCCCAAGCTATAATTGCACCACCTAACATGTTGCTACAAATTTGTGGTTTTTTTTGAGCTCTAATCGCTGAACATATTTCTGTACCATTAGGGGTCCAAACTATATTGCCACTAATATTAATTAGTTGAGCGTAAATATCATAATTTGACTCACTTCTATAATCTTCCCAAGTTATTATTGCCCCTCCTACTCCATTACTACAGATTTGAAGGTTTTGCTGACTTCCAGGTACTGTACAAATCTCTGTACCATCATAAGCCCAACGAATAGATCCATTAGGATAAATACTTTGGGCGTAAATATCATAATTTGACCCGCTTCTATAATCTTGCCACACTATTATTGCCCCTCCCACTCCATCACTACAGATTTGAAGGTTTTGTTGACTTCCAGGTGCTGTACAAATCTCTGTACCATCATAAGCCCAACGAATGGATCCATTAGGATAAACACTTTGAGCGTAAATATCATAATTTGACCCGCTTCTATAATCTTGCCACACTATTACTGCCCCTCCTACTCCATCATTACAAACTCTAACATTTGATTGGCTACCTATAGCAGTACATATTTGTTCACCATCAGGTGTCCATGATTCTACTGAAGATAGAATGGGATCATTAGTTTCTTGTATAACAAAACTTTCTTGATTATTATTTCTTGTAGAAAAAAGTATAATTTGAGTTAAGTTAATCAAAAGCATCAATTGGATACAAATTAATGCTACTATTATCAGAAATTTAGAGTTTTTAATTCTAATTACCTCCTATGATTTTTAATAAATAATTAAACAAAATCTAAATGGATCTCACAATCAATTTTATAGTTCATTAAAAAAAAGATTCTTTGTATTTAAGTATAAAAAGTGTAAAAATAGTTCTGTCATTCTCAATTCTTTAATTTGATAGACAATTATATTTTGCAAGATTAGTTTTTCACTAATATTTTATGGTTTAAATTAGAGTATGTGTTAATAAATGAGAAATAGTAAGATAATTTCTTTAGAAGATGCGATTTCTACTTATGTACAGAACGGAGATCTTATTGGACTAGGAGGTCTTTCTTTTTGGAGAAAACCTACTAGTGCTTGTAGAGAGATAATACGACAAAATAAAAAGAATTTATCCATTTGCACTTTTGTTGGAGGAATTGAACTTGACATGCTTATAGCTGGAGGGGTTATTTCTGAAGTAAGATCTTGCTTTGTTGGAATGGAAATATTTGGTATGGCCCCTCATTATAGGAATGCCGTAGAATCTGGTGTAATCAGGATCTCAGAAGAGAGTGAAGCTACTATTGCTTTAGGATTAAGAGCATCCTATTTGAAAGTTCCTTTTATGCCTCTAAAAGGTATCATTGGAACCGATATGCCAAAAGTAAGAAATGACATTAAACAAATTGAGGATCCTCTTGGTTCAGGAACTCAAATCATGGCTGTACCTAAGATTGATTTAGATGTAGCAATAATACATGTCCCTTATGCTGACGAATTTGGGAATGGCAATATAGCAGGAGCAGTATGGATGGACGCAGATATGGCAAAAACGGCAAAGAAGACAATTATTATATGTGAAAAATTAGTAGAGTTTGAAGATATCCGTCATTTACCAGGAAAAGCACAATTACCTCTCCAAACCACCACTGCTGTTGTTAAAATGCCTTTCGGGGCTCATCCAACTTCATGTTATCCTTTATATACATATGATCCTCTCCATATTCAACGCTATTTAAAAACGAATTTTGGAGAATATAAGAAAAAGTTCATCTCAGATAAAACTCCTGCTCAATATTTAGAAGAAGCAGGTGGAATTCAAACAATTTTAAACATTTTATTATAGGAGGAATAGGTAATGAGTGAATATTCAAAAGATTATACAGTTGATGAAATGATGACTGTATTAATGGCAAGAGAAGTTCGGAACGATGATGTAATGATTGTTGGTGTAGCCACACCAATGGTATGGGCTGCTTTCACATTAGCAAAAGTTACTCACGCTCCCGATGCAATATATCATTACATAATGGGGAATACTTTCGTGATGGAACCTCGTCAAGTTAGTTTACTCTACCTTGAAATGAATACAGCAAGAGCATATCGATTTCAAGATAGTGTAGAATGCACTTTAGAGTCTCTTCCTTCTGATAAG
>JBHLLI010000227.1:0-3625 GCA_048885765.1 Candidatus Hermodarchaeota archaeon | reverse complement strand
GATTGACGATCTAATCGAAAAATATTTACCAAACGATCAAGATAGTGGTAGTAATGAAGAAGAAACTAATGATCTTGATTTTAACAGTATTGAAGGGATGCAGAATATATTAATCAATGCAGGTTTTAAAGACGTTCAAACTAAACTGGATGAAAAAGTATTCATTTGCAAAAGTGCTGATGAAATTTGGGAGGGATTGTGGTCTACTTTTTATCGAAAATATTTAGAAAAACTTAATTCAGAGCAACTTAAAAAATTGAAAGAGGAACTTACAAAGGATTTTCAGAAATATTCATCCAAAGATGGTCTACATTGGACTATTAAAGCTATTTTTACTTTTGGAAGAAAATGAATATCGTGAAATTCTTGTTTCACGACTATAAATATCATGCAGATATAGTTGGAAGTATTATCTATATATTATGAAAATTACATTACTAATTTATGAGAAACTTTTTCGTAAAAGTCTCTAAATTTCTCTCTTACATATTACGCCATAATCCCGAGAAATTTGGAATTATTCTTGATTCAGAAGGATTTGCTGATTTATATTCAATTTTAGGTGTTCTCAATGAAAGATATAAGGATCTAGAAATAACAAGAGAATTTATTGAGGAATTAATTAGACATTCAGATAAAAGACGATTTGAAATTGTGAAAGACAAAATCAGAGCATATTATGGTCACAGTTTTGATGATAAAATTATTATGAATGAAGCTAATTCTTTACCTTCTAACTTATATCATGGAACAAATTTAGAAGCTTATGAAAAAATAAAATACGTGGGATTGAAAAAAATTGGGCGACAATATGTACATCTATCTGAAAATATTGAAACAGCTATTTCTGTTGGAAAGCGTAGAACAAAAAATCCAATTATACTTGTTGTCGATACTAATATCGCCCAAAAAGAGGGAATCAAATTTTTTAAGTCCGGAGATATGTATTTAGCAGAGTATATTCCTCCCAAGTATATCTCAAAATTAAAATACTAAAGAACTAATTTTTGTTTAATTTCTTGAACCATTTTGCGGCCATTATCATTTATTTCTGTAATAATTTCTCTAAGAATCTCATTTATAGCGACTCCTTTTAACTCACAGGCAATATAGAGCAGAGATAATATTTCCTTTGCCAGAATACGAATGTTTTTAACATCACTAATCGGAATCCTAATCCCTAGTGCTTTAAGATCCATATGAGTTTCTTTTTCTTGTTGTCTTATGGTAATTAAGATATCGTTCTTCCTCCCCTTCCACTCTTCAGTTATAGCTCTTAAAGATAATAAATATCTTTTTGTAGGGCTGCCAATTCCCATAACATCTCTGGCAAATTCAAGAGGTTCAGAATTTCTAACTGTCTTTAATCCAAACGTTCGATTAACTTTGTAATTCTTATCTAATTTTGTTTTCATTTTTGAGATTTCTTCTGTTAACTGTTCAATCTTAAGCGATAGTTGTTCAAATTTTTTTAGAAAAATCTCCTCCGAACTGGTTTCAAATTCACTCAAATTATACACCATTTAGATTAAGTATGACACTTTTTGAATTATTTGTTAATAAAACTAATTATTAAACGATTAATCTATGAGGAATTTATAATTTATGGTTAAACAATTATTATATCAATAAAAAAAGGAGTGGAATGACAAAAGAAATGTCATTTAAAATTGATTTTCGTTTGGATCATCATATTCAAAGTCATCTTCTTTCTCGAGTATATTATCTTCTCCATCTGTAGTCTCAAGTTCATCACTTAATGGTAGAGATTCTTCACTAATAGCTTGTGGTTCTTCAACAGATAAAACTTCTTCATCATCTGTTGGTTGTGGGGAAATGAGTCTATCTGCTTCAAGATGAGCTTCCACTTTCAACTCTCTTTGTTGCCTTGAATATTTTCTGATTTCATATATCCCAATTACTGCTAGGAGTAAAATAAAGAAACCTAGAACTGCAAGATTTTTTATGTAATTTATATAATCATTATCTAAACTACTAAGAAATCCTCCAAATGGAATATTTAAATCTACGAGTATCTGGTAAGGAAAATATCGAATGAACTCATATGAAACTTTTGAAAAAATAAGCCAAATTATTGCTGTGTCAATTCCCATATGCTTAAACCTTTTTACAAGAAGCTCGGCATTTTTTCCCATAAGTGTGCTTAGAGTGTAGAGAATAATTGCTAAATCTACTATTAGCATCCCAATTGCTGTCCATGTTGACTGTGCAGTATTAGATGATGTCTCATCAAGTCCTAAATATATTTTAACTACTAGAAATAGAGTATAACCTGCGACGAGAATGAAAAATACACCTAACCATGTATTAAAAACACGCTTAAACATTAGAATTAAGCCGAAAATTGTTAGTCCAATTATAACACATCCAACTACTATATACGCAAAATTTAACCAATCTGGTATAGGTTCTGTTGAAATAAGTGAAAAATCAAAAATAGTTGGGCCAAGTATGAATAAATACAATAATAATAAAGATCCGATAACTCCACCAATAAACATCAATGTTCTAAGATAAGGTCTTGATCTTGGACGTTTTACTAATTTATTGTCAATACCTATCCCTATCAAATAACAAGCGTATAAGATGAACCAAGAAGTAAAGAAAAAATATGAAACAATCGAAATTGCGAATAAAACAATTAAGATAATCGCAAGAAGTAATAAAAGTGGCAGAGAAGCAATTAGAAATAAGACAATTTTCCAGGCAGGATATTCCATTATATTTTTTCGAGTGGCTAGTGAAAGCAAAAAAAGAAACATTAAGAAGGTGAGATATGGTAAAAATATGATTATTCCCACGATTGGTAGAAATTGGATAACAACTACCCCAACAAGAAGCCATATAACAAGAGTAGCTAATCTCCAGTTCTCTTTCTTAAATATTTTCTTTAAATTATCAATGATTTCCATAAAATTATAGTCAAATAAGAAATATTTAAAATTTACTTATTCAAAATTAAGACTTTCTTGATTTAAATATGTTTAAGAGAGGAAATCAGTTAAGTGAGTTTGATTACTAAAGCTATGATATGACAAACCAAATTTCTTCTTTATCATATTAACTGATTCAGGAGCAAATCCTTGGAAGTGGTTATTCACAATAATAAAAATTTCATATATATTGGGATTTTTTAGTAGTTTCTGAACATTATCATAAAGATCAACTAATGCATCATTTTGATCCCTCTGAATTCGATTAAAAATGCTGAGTTCTCTATCTCCAATCAACCTAATATAATACTTTTTCTGATTTAGCATATAGTAAGGGATAATTCCCGGCATATAAGTTGTTCCAAGTACTACATTTTCACCATCAATAAACGTAGAAAGAATTTCAGTATTATACCAAGAATTATCTCGTAATTCAATAATATATTTATATTTTGAAGGTACTAGTTGAAGAAGTGATATTAATTTTTGCAGATGATCCTCTGAATATTTGAACCAAGGGGGAAATTGAAATAAAAAGCTGTCTATCTTAGAATCTAATTTAGACAGTCTCGAAAAGAATTCATTAATCGATGAATTCAACTCCAAATCATCTAATTTGTGAGTTATCTGCTGCCATACTTTAATTATAAAACGAAATTTCTCTGGAACAA
>JBHLLI010000226.1:0-3793 GCA_048885765.1 Candidatus Hermodarchaeota archaeon | reverse complement strand
TAATCTTCCTACAAGAGGAAAAGCGGGGTCAGCTAGATCAGTGGCAATGAGAGGTTCAACTATATGACGTAGCATATTATTTGAAACACCATCCCATGTATCTACAGGATCCATCGTAACAGGATTGGTTGTACTTGCTATTTTAAGGACCTCTCCAGTTTCAGGAGGTTCTACAACAGTTAATATAGCCAAAATGACATTTCCAACACCAGATGCTGCTAATACAACTGCTAAGATGATTATCGCTAAATTTTTTTTCTCCATTTCCAAAATAAATACACCGTATTTTTTTTTGTTATTTTTTGAATTTTTTAAAGTAAACCTTTTCAGTTTTTACAATTTTTTTTAATGCAAATTATAGATAAATTAAAACACGAAGATATTCTATTTATATATTATTTCTTATCCTTCTGGAATAAGAAGTTTCCTTACATATCATAAAATTCTGAAAGAATTGATTTTTCCGAATTTTCAAGATATTACCAAAAGATTAGGGTTTGTAGACTTATTACCATATTTCAAAATATTATAATTTTAAATTATGATGAAGGCTTTTCACAAAATATCAATTTAATTATGACACATCGCAATATTTAGAATAAATTTATCCTCATTTGAAACCTTTTTAATACCTGTGAATTTACACTAAAACTAGTAATGTAATTTTCTATCAAAATCTTGATTCAAATTTTCTTGAAAAATTAAGTTGATTAATATGGAATTCTATGGTACAAATATAAATTTTAAATATAGATATAAAACAGTGTCTGTAGATCATCTAGATGAAATGCAGGAGGATATCGACAAATTACGTCGTGCTGGAAAACTTAGCGATAATAAAACTTATAGGAGTTACATAGATAGCAAAAAATTTGAAATCCCTGAAACACTTCCTAATGCCAAATCAATAGTAATTATTGCAATTTTCAGCAAACCTGCCTTAGTAAACTTTCATTTGGATGGTAAAAAACATGAGGTCATTATCCCACCAAATTATTATGATGATGGGACAACCTTTGAAGACTTTGAGAAGTTAATTTTGACTGAGATAATAAAAGAGCCTGGTTATAAAACAGAATTTACAAACAAGCTTCACGTTAAATTATTGGCAGTTAGAAGTGGCCTTGGGAAGTATGGCAGAAATAATATATGTTATGTTGATGGCTGGGGTAGCATGATAAATTTATTTGCATATTTCACAGATTATAAATTTGAAGAAGACAATTGGAATGAAATTAAGATGATGGATCAGTGCCAAAAATGCTCAATTTGTGAAAATAAATGTATTACTGGCGCAATCCCAAATCTCTCTGATGAGAATTTTGTAATAAATGCAGGAAATTGTATTTCTGTGTATAATGAAATTGAGGGGATAATTCCAGACTGGATTCCTTCTTATGTACACAATGCACTAATGGGATGCATGAGGTGTCAAGAAGAGTGTCCTGCTAATATGAAAGTAATCAATATTAAAGAACATCTTGAAGATATTTCCGAAGAAGAAACTAAAATGATATTGAATGGTTCTTTTAACGAAAACTTAGCAAATTCTATATCGAAAAAACTCAAAATGTTCTCTCCAACAAATGCAAATGATTATATCCCTGTTATTAAAAGAAATTTGGAATTACTAATAGGTTAAATAGGTTGGTTTAAAAAGACGACTAATTAAAGATTTAAAAAAAAATAGGAAATTATGGGAGAATAACTACAGATAAAACTTTTAATTTTAAGGATATGATTTAATCCATTCGAGATATGTTTTTAATCTTGAGATTGACCAACATAGAGTATCATAATCAAGTTCAGAATCAAAAATCTTTTGAGCTCTTTTTATAACATCTCTTTCAGAATATTTCTTGGTTCCTTTTTCAAATATCAATTCAAGTTCTGCCAGAGCCCAACATAGAGCATCAAATGGAAAATTACTATTTAATAAATGGTAACAAAACTGATCATTCTTAAGCATTAGTTCCTCATTCATTTCTATCACTTTGAAAGACTTTATATTATTTTTCGGTAATAAATCGATATATTCTGATGATTTTATTTTTAACATTTTGAATAAACACCTCTTTTTATTTTTAATTTTAAATTCTTTTATAATATTTTTAAATAAATTAATAAATCTGGAAGAGTATCATCCTAGAATGATAATGTGGATAATAAGCGTTTCAAAAATAAAGCTTTACTTGTCATTTTGAGTTCTTATCAGCTTTTCTAATTTTCTCCTTAATTTCCAATTTTCTACAGAATCATTATAGCTTCTTCCATTTTGTTTACATTGATAAAAATTCAAAGATTTTATGCCATACTTCTGATAAATAGTTCCTACTTCTTCTTTTATCTCCTCATCCCTCCTTTTAAATCCTTTATTTAAAATATTTTTATACGAAAAAATCGCCTATTTTTTTTTAAAGTTATTGAATAAATTTCAAAATGATTTTTTTATTAGATTATTTTCTTTCGTCTCTTACTATATAATTATTATGAAATATAATATATAAAGATACTGGATCCTATTCGGAAAAGAGTGGGAAAAGTCGAACAGAGTTCGCGGAAATATATATTTTATAAAATACCATAATCTTTAAATAATAGTTTATTACTATATTTAATTAATTATCACTATATATCATTAGATATAATTAAATAATCAAATTAATAAAATTGTCAATAAAATGGGAAATCGGTAAGGAAGCACAGGAATTAGATGAAAAACCAATAAAGGAACGAATGAAGATCGAAAGGAACTCTATTAAAAGAGTCGGTTATGCATTAATTTTATATTTTATAACAATGGTCTTATTTTACTTTTGCTTATAAGGTTTTGACTAAATGGAATTATTTATAATTATTGTTATATTAGCTTTTATCTTTGAATCTATGGATTCTATGGCCGGTATGGGTTTTGGAACAGCATTATCACCTCTTTTATTATTATTAGGTTATACCCCACTTCAAGTTGTTCCAACTATACTTATTTCAGAAGCAATAACTGGGCTTGTAGATAGTTTTTTCGATCATGAATTCAAAAATATTCACTATTCTTTCCGGCCCATAAATGATGCAACAAAAATAGGGCTAATAATAGCTTTCTTTGGATGTATAGCTATTTTTATATCGATTCTTTTGGGGTATTTTGCTATTAATTTTCCTGATATTGTAATTAAAACATATGTTGCAGGCCTAGTTATTTTAATGGGGGTATCTGGATTTGTAAGAGTTAAGCTAGGAAAAAAAAAGTTTATTAGAAGGCATCCTAAACTCCTGATTGGATTTTCAGCATTAGCAGGTTTTAATAAAGGAATTGGAGGGGGTGGATATGGGCCAGTAATTACTATGGGGCAAATTTTCTCTGGAGTTTACGAAAAAAGTGCAACGGCAATTGTATCCTTTTCAGAATCAATTGTATCGATTGTGGGGATACTAACTTTTTTTCTAATAAGTTTTGCTGGTATAAATGTAGATCTAGTTCTTCTACCATCTTTATTTACCGGAGGATTTTTTGCAGCACTTTCTGCCCCCTATTTAGTAAGAGTAGTCCCTAATAAAATTTGGAAATATTTTATTCCCATATATGCTTTTGGGATCGGAATATTTTCAATTTTGAAAATTATTATTTTTTAGTATTTATTACAAATTTCTATTTTGAAAATTATATTTTAGATATAGATACGTGTTTTTAAGCTATTTCAAAATAAAAAAGTGTTTTTATAATATTAAGTAGACCGAACAATATTCGGTTTCCAAATCATATATTGCATAAAATACAAAAAAAAGAGTGATATTC
>JBHLLI010000225.1:0-3826 GCA_048885765.1 Candidatus Hermodarchaeota archaeon | reverse complement strand
GCCCCATGACTTGATCCCCCTGCTGGTAATGTAATGGTAATCGAAGGAGGGCTTATGATGGTAAAATTACCTCCATTGTTTAAAAACCCTACATTCTGGAACGTGCTATTATCAATGGCTTGAATATCTATACGGTACAATCCGTCTTCAGCCCCAGTGGAATCCCATGTATTTCCATATGTTCCATCCCCTGCAGCACCATCTCCATGAGCTCCATCATCATATAAAGGTATAGTTGCGATGACAATCTCTTTATCAAGATATGCGGTAACAGAAGTAATCCCCGTAGCGTCGGAAACATCACAGGTAATGGTTTGAACAGCTCCTACAGGTAACGGATCATCGCTTGCTGCTACATTAGTAATAACTGGACCCGCCATATCCGAAATCGCACTAAACTTCACGAGTAAATTATCGGTATATGTAGTTGCTTCGGTATTCCCCCCAATATATAAATTATCAGAAGAATCGACATCAACACATAATCCAAATTGATCCCCCGAGAGATTCCATTCAGTTACATACTCTACTTCATCAGTACTATTGACTTTAATAAGAGCAACATTATCTCCCGAACCCAAATCTATTCTTCCCGTCATATATACATTATCAGATGAGTCAATAGCTAACCCTGTGCTCTCTTCCAAATCGCTTACTCCGCTCCATGTTTTATTCCATTGTGCTACTCCCATTGAATTAAACTTGATTAGTAGAAGATCTTGATTGCCTACTCCATTAATTTCAGAATACCCTGATACAAATATATCTCCATTCGAATTTAAGGCAATATCATTAGCAATATCTTCTTCACCACTATCCCATACTGTAGACCATTCAAGATCTCCTGTACTGTTGAAACAATTCAAAAAGACATCATATACGGTATTTGTGTAATTAGAGTCTATTCCGGTAATATAAAAATTTCCTGTAGTTTTATCCATCGCAATTCCTTGTCCAGATTCACTATCCCAAGTACCCCATGTAATATTCCATTGATAGTGTCCAGTACTATTGAACTTAGCTAGTACCATCTGTCCATTCGTCGCTCCCACTCTTCCTGTTACATATGCGTTTCCATCGGAATCTACAGTAACATCATACCCCCCACTGAAATCGCCTGCTTTCCCCCATCGCATATCCCAAAGGAGATTGCCCGTTGGGCTATATTTCAGCAAGCAAAGATAACTCACAGATCCCATGTAATTTGCATCACTTCCCGACACGTATATATTTCCCAGAGAATCGTTGGCAAGTCCATTTCCAATGCTATGAAGACTACCCCCGCGCCAGTCTCGTTCCCATAATAGATTTCCATTAGGATCAAATTTGAATAACGTAATGTTATAAGAGAAGGAATCTCCAGGAATCCCAGATCTCCCAGTAGCATAAATATTTCCTGAACTATCCACGAGAATGTCAAAGATATCACTCAGTGTTCCATTTCCTTCCCATATTCGATACCAATCCTCATACGCTTGAGATATATGCAATCCCTCGAACTCAAATGAAGGAGCGTCTGGTACCGTTGTAAACACAGAACTATAGGAGAGAAAAGAGAATCCCGCAACCATAGAGACTGTAAGCAGAGAGAATAAAGTAAATACCACTTTTTTTCTTATGTTGTTTATATTAAACACCCTAATTTTACATAAACTTATTTTTTTGTATAGATTTTGTCTATAGTCCACATAAGAATAATTAGGTTTTAAACTTTACAGTCCCTTCTTCCTCCTTAATTTTTCCTTTAAATTAAATTAAAAATTGGTAACGAATAATATATAGAAGAGTAAATCATAAGGAAAGATCAAATATGAGTGTTTTTAGATATATTGTAGCACTGATATTAGGAGTAGGAACCATCTGTCTTATTGCGGTGTTTTTCGTACCACCTTCTATAGCTCCAGCCTTTGCAGTACTCGGAATCTTGTTAGTGGTGTTCGGTATGATAAGTTTAGCACTAATATATTACAATAAGCGTCAACATCTAACTATTAAGGCTTGGAGATCTCGGAAAAAGCAATCTTAAATTAAGAAATACCATTTTATTTGGGAAAATTATAGTATAATAAACCCTCAAATTCGTCTGTTTCTTCAATGGGAGATGAAAATTAGGAATTTACCACCGCCTCACGAAATATATGAGAATAATTCTGTTTTTAAGGTATCAAAAATCTAAATTGCATTTTTTTTTATTTAAATAATCCAAAAATAATGATAATGCAGATTAGAACAGAATTTAATATAAAGGTTTCAAAATAAAATGGCTCCTAAAAAGACTAGTAACATACTGTTTGATCTTAATAGAATGAAAAATAAAGCCATAATTAAGAAAATTGCCAGTAGACCTCTCGATCTATATCTTTTCTATTGGCTTGGCTACAGGTATACAGAAGAAACACCCCCTCCATTAAGGTTTGCTAATTATTGGAAGGGTGAGAACTTATTCGAAGCATATAAAAGAATCAGGGTAGTCTTCGATTTTGGAAGATTGACTCCAGTTGTAGCTACTCCAAGTAGGAGAGGTCAGATTAAGATTCAGAATTTCACTCTTAAATTGCTTAGACTTACGAATAAAGGAGTACGAATATGGAACTACTATTCTATACATTTACAAAAATTCTTTATACGCATGGGGCTTAAAAGAACTTCTCAAAAAATAACTCCTACTTTTTTTTTACCTTATTTTTGGAAAGCATATTAATTTAAGATCGTGTGAAAAGCATAATTTCAGCGTTCTTAATATATTTAATTAGTATAAAAGAAAAGAAATAATGAGATCCCGAACGTACAGGTGAACTTCTTCTCTTCTTCTAAAAAAATTGCCAATGGCATTAAGTAAATAATTTAATTACAAAATTATGTTAGAAAAATAATTTTATCCTGAATTGATATTTTTAATAATTTTTTAGAGTTCATTTAGTTGTGAAGTTATAATCTTCTTACTATTGGATTATAAATAATAATAATAATAAAAAACAGTTATTGGCTAAGGAATTCATCAAGTTTCCTTTGTGTTTTCTCATCAAACAGTTTAATAATTTTGTTTATATCTTTACTTAGCTTGTTAGAATCATCATACACAAAGGTTATAGAATTGCCCTTAGATCCATGTAAAGTTAATCCAGCCTTGTTTTTATTTGAGGTCATATGTATTTTATAGAAATTTATCCTATTTAATAAGAGGAGAATGACGAAGTAATGATTTAATCATTTATAAATGAGGAAATCAGTTTACTTTTAGCCCATATTCATTTAAATAAGAAATATTACTATTAAACTTATCAAAATCAAGAATCTAAGGGTAGAAAAAAAATGTATGAACTATCTGATTTCAAAGCATTAGTAGAAAAGGCTAAGATGAATCGAGATATTAAGCTATTGGAAGAAATTCATTATTCGTTATTGGAATGGCTACAACACCTGCAACAATCCCACGAAAGAAATATAAGATTCAGAAATTATCGCCTTAAGTCCGAAATCGAAGAATTACAAGAGTTAAATCTATATATCTTTAGCGTGCATGCGTATCTTGAGGAATACCCTTTAGATTCTAAACAAAAACCTATAAAGAAGTGATATGGAAAAATGAATGAATATGAACAGTTAGAGGATTTTAATTCGTGGTTTTCCCTTTTCTTAGAGGAAAAAGAATTATCAGAGGCAATCTTTGAGTTTGAGGATGCTCACCAATGGCATTTTTTCCCTATCGGAGTTATTAACAACAACATTAACAAAATACTATACTGTAATATATAAAAATGTATTTTTGCTTTTTTTTTAGTTTTTCTATTCATTCCAATTTAAAATCTAAAACAACTTGAGATTA
>JBHLLI010000224.1:0-3852 GCA_048885765.1 Candidatus Hermodarchaeota archaeon | reverse complement strand
ATATGAGGTGCAATCGTTATTATTCGATGTTGAATCGTAAATTGTTCCTGTTGGATCTTCTGATAAATGCCAGACACTTTCATAATTTGAGCCCCATACTCTCTCTGGATTCTCACGGGATTCCATTGTTGAATTTCCATAATACATTCGAACAACTGTGTCTAGTGACGCTGAAAGTCGGGGTAAGAGAACCCACGCTACTAATTTAGCGTGGGTAGAATTATAAGAATTCTCAAAATGCTCAATTTCATAATCTAACCAAAACCATCCATCAGAAAATGTAATATCATCACCATCCATTTGAGCTTTATCTTGTAGATCTTCATCAAAAGTGGAAATTAAAACTGGAAAATTTAGAAGATCTTCTGAACCACTAACTTTTGTGTGGTCAATTACAATTTCCTTATAATATGCGAAGTAATGAGCATTAGGGGGATGATCCCAATCTGATAATTCAATACTAATTGAGTAAAAAGAATTTGGATCATTTTGATTAGAATATTCTGTATTAATCCATGCTCCAGTTCTGTATTTATCAGTCAATCTGAATTCATCCAATAAACCATCAAAACCATTATCTGTTGGATTCCATGGTAAAATTAAACTATCACTGCTTGAAATTGAACCTAATCCGCTAATATCAATTCTATTATCATAGGATCCATTATTTGTATAAATATATGAAAAATCTGAAAGCCGATCGACTGTTCCCACAACATAATTCCATTCATCATAATCTACGATAGGATCACTTTCTACAGTATAACTTGTTGGTGAACTTCCTAGTGTAAATTGCCATAGACTAGTAGGTGCTAAATCGCTATTTATAATAAAACCAGGATCATTAGGTTTCGAAGTTCTACCTTTTGACACAAGCCATTGAGAATCGTCAACATCTTGATCAAGATTTACCCATAAACTTACTGTCATATTTCCTGTACCAAAATCTAAATGTTCATCAATTGGATCCCCATAATTAACTTGACTAGATTCACCATCAATCCAATTAAAGCAATGACCTATTTGACCAGTTTCTTGATAACCTATATTAGTTGTCGATCCATTTACATTATAGGTAGTTGAATCTCTAGCGGATCCTGAACTTTCGGCGAAATGCCATACTCCAACATAATCTATCCATACTCCTGAAGGATTTTCTTGCGATGGCATTGTAGGATTACCATAAAACATATAGATAATTGTATCTATTGAGGTTGAAAGTGAAGGAATTCGAACCCAGGCAACCAAATGTGCGTGAGTGCTGTTATAAGTTTGATCAAAAAGTTCAATTTCATGATCTAACCAACCATCAACATCTGCAAAAGCAATATCATTTCCATTTGATTGGACATCATCATGTAAATCTGAATCATAAATCGATATCAAGACTGGAAAGTTCTCATGACTCCCTGTTCCAAAAACCAAGTCATGGTTAATTGTTATTACTTTGTAATATTTAAAGAAATGTGGATCGGAAGTTCCGTTTGAAGACATTCGAATTAAAGAATTTGAATCAACCATTGAAGTATCATTAACTTCTATAATGATACTACTAGGTGTAAAAAAAATAACTGAGAAGACATTAACAATAAGGATAAAGAAAATGCAAAGAAAATTTCTATTTTTTTTAAAATTTCTTTTTCGTATCGTAGTTCATCTCACTGAATTCAAACCATAAGTTATGAAATTTTTTGGAATTAGATTCTCAAATATCGTAATTTTAATAAAAAATAATTGAAAATATATTTTAAATTAGGTTTTTTTCGTTTTTTTGTCCTATTATAACGGAACTCTGCACAATTTATATAAGATTTTGCACAAAAAACATTTATTAAGTGAGAAAAATGTTACAGCAAAAATTGAAATTTCATGATTTTGTAACCCCATTAGTATCATTGAGATTTTTTCGAATCTTCGTAGGAATTAGATAGCATGGGATTGAAAATAAGTATAAATATATTTAACCTATTATAAACTAAAAGGACTGCAGATTAAATATCATTCTTTTTAATTAAAAATGCTCTTCTGCCCAAAATGTGGAACAAAGAACAGAACCACTTATAATTTCTGTCGTAAATGTGGAACTAAAATTAAATTCTCAGTTGATGATATTAAACCAATAAAAAAAGAAACTAATGTGTATAGAATAAATGATTTTATTACATTAAAACTTGAGAAAGAGAAAACAGTAATTTATGTTAATGATGAGAAATTTTTACAGTGTAAATATTTGTTAATAGAGATTCCAAAGGATAGGATCAATGAATTCGATGATTTCATGTCAATCGATGATGTGAGTGAAAAACTCGATCATTCCTTAGAGAAAATCATCAGTGCCACTAAAATCTTACCTGAAATTGAATTCTGGGGGCATTGTTCTAATCTACAAGCTTGGGCAGAAAATAATTATGACACTAATCTACTTCATAGCAATTTGGCTTTTCCTCTTCTCAAAAAATTGACTGATGTAGGCGACCCTATAGCTAGACGTGTTTTTAAGGAAGAAATAGCTGATAGACTCACTAAGCTTTATACTAATGTTGCTCAGTATTTAATACAAGAGAATTATCTCGAATATTTTAACTCAGAAGAGAATGAAATAATCATGGAAATTCTCTTTAAGCAAATAGAACAGAAATTTAGAATAAAACAGAGTTCTTTGCTTCAAGAAAAAGAAATTAATACATTATTAGACATTATTGAAACCAATTTAATTCATTCTAAAACATTTTTAACCAATCGGTTGAAGAGTGTAGAGAAAATTAATAGAGAGACACATTTGGGTTTCTTGCATAATAATGAAGGAGTTATTGCTTTAGGATTGAACCGATGTGGAATTGAAGTACTCCCCTCTTCGATAGAGTATATGAGAAATCTGGAGGAGTTATACTTAACTGAAAATAGATTGAATCATCTCCCTTCTTCTTTTGGAAATCTAACTAGATTAAAGAAAATTGATCTTAGTGATAATCATATAATTGAACTCCCAATTGAAATTGGAAATTTAGTAGCACTGAAAGAATTACACTTAAATCATAATGTTATTCAGAAGCTCCCTGATACTATATCTAATTTAAAAATGTTAGAAATTCTGTCTGTATGGGGTAATCAATTAAAAAAAATTCCTAAAAATGTAAATGAAATGGAATCATTAAGAGTTTTAGGATTAAGTTTTAATCAATTAGAAGAACTTCCTAAAATTTTTTATGAGATTCCCAATCTTGAAGTTTTAGATCTAAGCAATAATAAAATTCTAGCATTGCCCGATAATATGGAACATTGGAGCTCTTTAAATACATTATGGTTGAATAATAATCCCCTTTCTAAAATTCCAAGGTCATTATTAGACCTTCAAAATCTCACAGATATATATATTATAAACACTAAAATTTCCACTAATCAAGATACTGAAAGTGTCAAAGTTCTAAAAAACTTGAAAATGAAAGGAGTTAATATATGGAAGTGAACTAAAATTTGGCAAATATCTAATTAGCATAAATTAATAGCACTAAAAAAGAGTAATTTAGTTTGAATAATATAAGAAAAAACATAAATTACATATGCAATCATATTCTATCTTATTGGATTGTAAATAAAAATATAACATAGTATATTATTTTAAAAATATTAATTCGCTTTCTGCGAAGTTCTATACAATATTTATTTCCGGTTTTCGTCCAATAGAATTAAATAATTATTATTCTAATTTTGGTAATTTAAGAAAATTGGATTTACAATTTTGCATCAAAACATGAGTTTGTGATCTATGCCAAAGATGAAAAAAAAACAGGTTAAAAAAGGAAGGAGAACCTATGGACCAAATCCAACTCCTGAAGTAAAGCGTGTTAAAAT
>JBHLLI010000223.1:0-3872 GCA_048885765.1 Candidatus Hermodarchaeota archaeon | reverse complement strand
TCTTAATTCATCTAATTCTAATAATCTCTTGTTCTCTTCAATTATTAGTGTTTCAGCTTTTTTCCTTGGAGTCACATCAATAAGAGATACTAAAATTGCTTTTTTCCCTTGATATTGAATTACTCTAGAATTTATTTCAATCCATTTTATTTCTTTAGATTTAGTAAATATTCTGTAAGGATAAGCTCCTGATGTGCCCAAATTTCCCGTTTCCATTCTTTGGAATTTTTTTATTGCGATTGCTAAATCCTCGGGATGAACTAGTTTGAAAAATTCTTTTGTCGACCAGTTTGATACTTCTTGTTGATTATATCCCGTTATTCTTAATATAGTCTTGTTTAGATATTTTATTTTCCCCCCTTGTATGATTCCTATTCCCAAGAAGGATTGTTCGGCAATAGTTCGAAATTTTTCTTCTGATTCCTTTTTTTCTGTAACATCAATAATTGTAATAAAATCTGCTGGATTACCTTCATATTTTATGGTTTTTGAGTATACGTCAATCCATATTATCCCACCTGATTTTGTAACTCCTTTATATTGATAATTTTCAATAACATCTTTTTCTCCTCTTTGTTTTTTAGATAACTGTCCTAAAGCAAATTCTCTATCATCTGGATGAATGGTCTGAGAAATCTCTTCTAATCCCCAATCTTTTACCTCATCAATAGAATATCCAAAAATATCAACATATGCTCTGTTGACATATCTAATTTTATTATCCTGAACGATATTGATACCTAATAGAGATTGATCTGCGAAATTTCTAAATTTTTCTTCAGATTCTTTTAACTTTTCTTCAGCAATTTTCCTTTCTGTAATATCTTCATAAGTACCGAGAAGACCTATAACATCTCCCTGCGAATTATGAAGAGGAATCCTATTTACATCTAACCATGCTTTTTTCCCATTCGCTTGCGACTGAGGTTCAATTACATGATATTCAGGTGTTTCAGATTCCATAACTAAACGTTCAATATCATAGTATGATTCGGCTTCTTCAATTTTCCAAGCTAATTCAAAATCTGTCTTCCCAATGATATTTTCTGGCTCTCCTACACCTGCTACTCTAGCAAAATTTCTATTGCACCCTAAGTACTTCGAATCCATATCTTTCCAAAAAATATGCTGAGGAATGTTATCCAATACTAACTGAAACATTTGTTTAGAATTGTTCAATTCTCTAAGTAGAACTTTTTGTGATGTAATATCTCTTACTATAGTTATAAAAAGTTTTTCCCCGTTCATTTTACCATTTAAAACTTTTGAATTCAATTCTCCATGAAAATAACTTCCATCTGCTTTTAATAATTTATACTCTTTTGTTTTGCTATATCCTTTGCTTTTTAGTTCTTCAAAATTTTCTTTTAGCTCATTAAGCTGTTCTGAAACCACAAAATCATAGATATATTTTCCAATAAAATAGTCTTTATCTTTAATTTCATAAAATTCCAAAACTTTCTGTGATACATTAATTACTTCTCCTTTAGAATTAAAAATTACAACTAGATCAGGAATTGCATCAATTAATTCTTCTAAATATTCATTTATCTGAAGAGTCATTATATACAACTAAAATAATTTGACGAATTAAACTTTTGAATAAACAATAATAGTGATATAATTTAATTTTATTCTTTATCAGAAATTTTTGCACAATAAGAAAAATATTAAACAATATAATCAGATTTTTTAGTTAGAAACAAAGTTCTCTTGATAGGCTTTTTTTCATTGAAGAGTGATTATTTAAGGGTATAGAAGGACATATCAACCTAATATTTACTTCTAATAAACTTATTTATCTTTACTTAATTCTTTGCGAATCCTTTCCATTAGTTCATTTTCATTATAATCTTTATCAGTTTCCTTCTTAAAATCCTTGTTAAAGAATTCTTTTAAGCGCTTTGGCATAACCCAGGCAAAAAACATACACAAAGAGTAAAAAATAGTGAATCCTAAAATAATATACATATATATAATATTTGGAAAAGCATAAGGGCCGACAACATTATAGGGAATGAAATAATATAAGAAAATACTAAAAGAATAAATAACAGATCCAAACCCAATCAATTGGTATCTTTTTTTAATCCAAGGTTCAACATAAACAGATTTTAAGGAATAATAATATTTCAATGCAACAATACCAAGCCACAGGTGAGAAAATAAAAATGATAAAGTGATTGAAAATAGAATATAAAAATAATATATTAAATTTGCCTCATCTAATGAATAGTTCATAGGAATAGAAATTTGAAAGTTTAATCTAATAATGAAATCTAAGGACCTTACTACGATCAAAATTATCAGGAGGATCTTATAAGGACTCTTTTTATATTTGAAAAAAGTCAATTTAGTGAAAACTATCAATAAAATATTTGGAAATTGAATCAGAGTCAAATATACGACAAATAATGATTGAATCATTAGAAAGAAAATTAATCTTGTACTATTTATTAGGAAAAACAGGATTAAAGGGAGTAGATTATAAGTTTTTGTCTTAATCATTTTATTTAAAAGAAATATAGCTACAATGAGTTGTAATACAATCCATACTAACTGAAATGTATAATTAATTATTACTATTGTTTGCATTAACATAATAATCTACCTTTATATTTTCTCCATGGTAATTAAGGATTGATTTTCTACTATCTCGGTTAATAAAAGCGATATAATTTGCTTAAAATTCTCTATATTAAGGTTCTCAAGTCTTTTTTTCAGAGAATTTTGAATTACTTTATGATAATCTCTTAAATCCATTGTATTTAATTCCTTATATGGTCCGATATCTTCTTTAATTGCTAATTTAATAAGTCCTCTTGAAGCGGCTTCCGATATACCAATTTCTTTTGATAATAGGGCTCCAAGATAATATATCATCTGTATTTTATTAACCTCCCTTCAAGATTGAGAATTAATATAACATACCCCTAATCATATTTATTAATGCAATTTTTTATTTAAATTATTAGAAAGATTTACGCAATTTTTAAATGAATACCCTCCCTAGTTTTGAAGTAAAATTATATTTTTTGGATTACCTGTATTAATAATATTTAAATTTATATCTTACAGCTTTATTTACAGTGCCTGAATTTATTTTTCTTTACTAAGTTCATTTTTGATAATTTCCATAAGTTCGTTTTCACTATATTCTTTATCAGGGGGCCTCTCAAAACCCTTATTAAAATATTTTTTTAATGGTTTTGGCATAATCCATGCAATAAACGCACATAAGGAGTAAAAAATAGTAAAACCTAGAATAATAAATCCATAAATAAGATAAGGAAAAGCAAAATAATCGATCAATCTAGATGGAAATAAATAATATATGAAAAGACTAAAAATGTAAATAATAGAACTTAAACCAATAATTTGATATCGTTTTTTAACCCAAGGCTCAATATTGAGAGATTTAATGGAATTATAATATTTAATCGCAGTAATACCAAGCCATAAATGAGAACTTAAAAATGAGATTGAAAATAAAATCAGAACAACGAAATAATATATTACAAACGAATCATCCAAGTAGAAAGTCAAAGGAATTGTTATTTGAAAGATTAACCTAATAATAAAATCAATGCTATTAATTGTAATCAAAATTATAAGAAAAATCTTAAAAGGACTCTTTTTATATTTGAAAAAGGTTAATTTGGTAAAAATAACTAGCCAAATAGCCAATAATTCATTCAAAATCAAATATATTATCGTTAGTGTAGGAAATATGCTTGGTATAGAGAACAATATTCTCACACTATTCGTAAAAAAAAACAGGATTAAAGGGAGTATATTATAAGTTTTTGTCTTAATCATTTTATTTAAAAGAAATATAGCTACAATGAGTTGTAATACAATCCATACTAACT
>JBHLLI010000222.1:0-3992 GCA_048885765.1 Candidatus Hermodarchaeota archaeon | reverse complement strand
GAAAATATTGTCGTTTAATGAATTATCATCATTAATATAGGCTTGAAGAGGTCTTGTGTTGAAAATAAATAAAGTAAAATTCCCACTTCCTGCATGCGTTACGTTAAGTTCAATATTCACATCAACATCTAAATCAGTTAGGAAGAAAATATAGTTTCCGTTTTTCATATTATCAATGTAAGAAAATGCCATAGCGTTGTTAATAGGAATTACCAAGAAAAGTAAAAGAATCGATAATGATATCTTTTTATAGTTCATTATGTAGGTTACCACATCTATTTCGATAAAAATATATTATATAATAATTATGAGTTCTAATTAATATTCACTTTAGAAATTTTTTTCAATTATAAATAAAATTTAATATTATTGTCAATAATCAATCCCTTAGAAATTTCATGGAGAAATTAACTTTAGATTATTTAGAATTTGAAAAATATCATGGTTTAGGTAATGATTATATTCTAGTTAATGATATTAAGTGGGCAATCCCAGAGGAGAAAAAGGCAGATTTAGCAATAAAATTATGTATAATTCACTTTTCCATCGGAGCTGATGGGCTAATTTTTGTATGTCCGTCTAAAGAAGCGGATATTAGAATGAGAATATTCAATAATGATGGATTAGAGGCCGAGATGTGTGGAAATGGGATAAGATGCTTTTCAAAATACATCTATGAGAATAATATTGTGAAAAAAAATCAAATTTACATAGAAACCCTTAAGGGAATTATGGTCGCCAGGCTTAAGATAGTTAATAATAAAGTTAAAAGTGTAGAAATTGATATGGGCCCTCCTATTCTAAAATGTGAGGATATACCTGTTATATTAGAAAGTTCAGTAGATCGTTGTGTAAATGAGCAGATTGTAGTTCTTGATAAGATTTTTAGGTTTACTGCGGTTTCAATGGGGAATCCCCATGCTGTTATATTTGTTGAAGAAAACTTCAATGATGATGAGTTAAATAGGTATGGAGCTACTATAGAATCAAACGATCGCTTTCCAAAAAAAATCAATGTTGAATTTGTGAGGGTAATTTCAAAGGAAGAAGCAATTATGAGAGTTTTTGAAAGAGGGGTTGGAATTACAAAGTCTTGTGGTACAGGAGCTTGTGCAACTGTTGTTGCAGGTGCCATCCTTGGAATATTTAACGAAAAAGAACCGATAACTATTCATAATGATGGTGGAGATTTGAAAATAACTTATACTGGCAAAACTGTCCTCATGGAAGGGTCAATTGAAAAAGTGTTCGAGGGTGTACTTGAAAAATTCGAAATATAGGGTTATTAATCTCATGAATTATAATGATTGGTTGAAAAACAAAGATTTAGAATATAGAGACGGAATTTTACACTTTGCTAACGTGAATGTTTTAGAATTGGCAGAAGATCTAGGGACTCCAATCTATATTACTAATGAACAAATGATTAGAAAGAGATACCAAGAATTAAAGAATGTTCTAAATTCAGTATATAGAGATAACAGAATTTACTACGCGATGAAATCGAATTCAAATATGGCTATTTTAAAAATTCTAAATTCAGAAGGTTCTAATTATGATTGTTCTTCTATAGGAGAGATCTATGCTTGTTTGAAATCAGGTATTTCATCAGACCAAATCATTTATACTGGTAATATGTTTACAAATGAGGATTTTGAATTTGCTGTTGAGAAGGATATCTTGATTAATCTTGATAGCTATAGCCAATTAATAAGGTTAGCCAAGATCTATAAAAAGCAGGGGAAAGAGAAAAATATTATCTCATTTAGGTTTAATCCTGAATTTGGAGCAGGACATCATCCACATACAATAACGGCTGGAAAAAAAATAAAATTCGGCATTTTAGAAAATCAAATTATTCAAGTATATTCCGAGGCTCGAGAATTAGGATTTAAAAAATTCGGTATACACCAACATATAGGATCAGGAATTATAGATGCTTACGATTTTGAGAAACCTACCATAAAATTTTTAGAGATAATTGAAAAGATCGCAAAAACAATAGGGATTCAATTCGAATTTGTAGATTTTGGTGGTGGTATTGGTATCCCTTATCATCCTGAAGAGAATCCAATTAATTTAAAAAAGTACAGCGAGATTGTCTTAAATAAGTTTAAAGAAGTGGTTGAAAAAGGAAATATTGGTAATCCAATCCTCTTTATTGAGCCAGGACGATATATTTCAAGTGAATCAAGCATTTTATTAACACAAATTAATACAATAAAGGATAATGGCTATAAATTATTTGCTGGAATAAATGCGGGGTTTAATACATTAATACGGCCAACACTTTATGGCTCTTATCATCATATTATAGAGTGTAAGGTACAAAAAGCAGAAAATTTGAAATATGATATTGTGGGACCAATATGTGAATCGGGTGATGTTCTTGGTTATGAGAGAAAACTATCTAAACTAAATGAAGGAGATTATCTTGCAATCTTAGATACTGGTGCTTACGGTTATACTATGAGCAGTCCATATAATTCAAGACCTCGCCCCGCTGAATTTTTAATAGATAAAGGAAAAGTACATAATATCCGTAGTAAGGAAAAATTTGAGGATCTACTTAGTTATCAGACAATTCCAGATCATTTAAAATAACTAACTGAATCATTAAGAATAAAAATTTAGGTTTCCTTATTTAATATTGAGATAAAATTATAAAAAATGAGACTACTAGGGCTTGGATACCCCTTAATATTCTCGATGAAGTGTTGGCGTTATGAAATCTTAATTTAGCTCTTTAGTTAAAGGGATTAATGATAATACTGATCTGCACTGATAATTTTTATAATTTTATCTTTTACTAAATTACATCTTTAATTATATTCTCTATTAATAGTCCTATGGTTATTCTGAAGATATAAATGAATTTTTTTTTAATTTCTATCCTTACAACCATAGTCATAAATGTTAAATAATAGAAGTATATTAGGATTATATCTAAAATTAAACATTGAAAGTTATCTGAGTGCAATAGAAATCATGATGAAAATCAAAGTAAGTAATATAGATATTGAATGGGAACCAGAAAAAGGGACTTGTACTTTTGAAAAACTCCCAGTGGCAATGATGTGGGTTAATTCAACTCTTGCAGGGTTAATGTCTGGCATGCAGTTTATGGTTGGTCCTAAACGTTTCAATCTAGCTTTACAGAGTGAAGGACGTAATAGTGTAGAAGATGATTGGGACGTATTCAAGGCTTTCCCTAACTTTAAAGAAGGTTTTAAGGCGATAGCTAATATTGCGGCTGTAGCGGGTTGGGGTCATTGGGAACTTATATCAATTGATGAGAGTAGAAGAAAGTGTTATTTTCAAGTTAAAGATAGTTGGGAAGGGCGCTACCAAAAAGCACTAGGTGTATGTTGGGGAAGCGGAATGGTAGCTGGAAAAATGGCGGGGTATTGCTCAAAACATTTCAAAACTAATTGTTGGGCTGAACAAACAAAATTTATTGCTAAAGGTGATGAATTTGATGAGTTTTTAGTTGAACCTTCAGACGTTACTATTGAAGAAGAAATTGAAAAACTATTAACAACCGATGAAGCGACCAAGGCTGATATGGCTGTTGCTTTAACAAAACTAACAAATGAAATTAATGAGCGAAAAAAGGTAGAGGAAGATTTACGGGAGTCTGAAGAAAAATTTAGATCGATAGCTGAATTTTCAGATGTCTCAATAGCTATTATTCAAGATGATTTATTTAAGTTTATTAATCCTAAATTAATCGAAATAATTGGTTATTCTCGCAAAGAAATAGAAGCATGGAGAACAAAAGAATTATTTGAGAAACTTTTATTTCCAGAGGATTTAAATTTAATATATGGCCTTTTTCAGTCTTCCCAGGTGGGTAACATCGATGGTAATACTCGTTTAGATATTCGAATTTTTACTAAGAATAGAGATATAAGATGGTTAGACATTTATAGTAGTTCAATTCTTTATCAAGGTAATTCAGCAGTTTTAATTGTAGGTGTAGATATAACTGA
>JBHLLI010000221.1:0-4010 GCA_048885765.1 Candidatus Hermodarchaeota archaeon | reverse complement strand
TATTCAGTTTCATTTTAATGTCAAATTGAAATATACAAAATTAAAATTAATTTGAAAGAGTTGATTATTATGGTTACTTGCCCTAAATGTGGAGAAGAATATTCACTAGGAAGAAAAATCTACCATAACTGTGGAGAAAATATAATAGAACATGGAGTGATATTTAATGATGATCGTAAAAAGCGTCCTTGGAACTGTCATAGTATAGATGAGGTAGATAAGAAAATTTTAAATGTACTTCAAAGAAATGACAAAATCTCATATCGTGAACTATCAGAGAAACTGCAGTTAGCTGCGAGTACAATTCATAATAGAGTAACAAAAATGATTGAAGAGGAAATTATCAAGCAATTTGGAGCTATAGTAGATCCAGAAAAAATTGGCTATAATACTATAGCAATGATTGGGCTTTCAGTCGATCCTATGAAAATGAATGAAATTGCAGAAATAATAGCCTCCTATGATGAAACTCAACTTGTAGCAATTTCCTCTGGAGATCATGATATAATTGCCCAGATCATTGCGAAGGATGAAAAAGCTCTCTGGAATTTTATAAATATAAAAATCAAGACCCTAAATGGAATAAAACCTCATATTCACGTGTCAAACTTTTTAGATATCTTCAAATCTACTCATTCTATAAAAATTGCCTAACCATAATATATAATTAAATCATTTTATTACTATTTTGACCTAATTTTAATTTTAGAATATTAAGAATTTTAGCAAACTTTTCTTATTTATTCATCATTAAACTGTTTTACAATGGTAAACCAAAAATTCACGATAGAATTAATAATTCTTGAGAATTGTTTCATTTCTAACGGTTTAATTACATAACAATTTGCATGGAGATTATATGCTCTTATTAAATCTTCTTTAGCATCGGATACAGTTAATATTACAATGGGGATTCGTTTTAATTCTTCATGTTTCTTAATCTCCTCTAATACAAAAAAGCCATTCCTTTTCGGCAAATTTAAGTCCAAGAGGATTAGATTTGGTTTATCTGCATTGCTAAATTTTCCTTGTTTTTTTAAAAATTCAATTGCTTCAACACCATCCCTGACAACATCTAAATTACTCACAATTTTATTATTTTGAAGAACTTCCTGAGTAAGTCGGATATCTGCTGCATTATCTTCAACAAGTAAGATTTTAGCTTTTACTTTAATATATTCATTCATAAGTTTATATCATCAGCCCTTAATTTTTTCTGGAAAAATTGAAAAATAAAAAGTTGATCCTTTCTCAAATTCTGATTCAACCCATATTTTACCACCATACCGTTGAACTATCTTTTTACATATAGGTAATCCTATACCTGTACCTGGATATTCTTCTTTAGTATGAAGCCGATAAAAAATATTAAAAAGTTTATCAAAATATTTTGAATCAATGCCTATCCCATTATCCTTTACAGAAAACAACCACTCCTCATTAATGTTTCTTACGCCTATATGTATTCTTGGTGGTTTTTCTCTTCGAAATTTTATGGCATTACTAAGAAGATTCTGGAATAATTGAATAAATTGAGTTTTATCGACTTTTAATATTGGCATTTTATCATAAGTAATAACGGCTCCGCTCTCTTTTATTGCTTCTTGTAAATTATATAATACTTCTTTTAATATCTTTTCAAGATTAACAATTTTAGAGGGACTCGCATGTGTAGTGATCCTTGAATATGATAATAAATCCTTTATAAGAATATTCATATTTTTTGCTCCATCTGTAATAAAATGAATGAATTCTTTCCCATCTTTATCAATCTTATCATAATATTTATCTTCTAGAAGTTGAGAAAAACTTACAATTGCTCTTAATGGTTCTTGTAGATCATGTGATGCCACATAGGCAAATTGTTGTAAATCCTCATTAGAACGCCTTAAATCCTCCATTATTTCATTAAATTCAACTTCTCGCTTTTTAATATGCTCAGATAGGAATGATACGACTATTCCAACAACAATTAACGAAATTGCCCTTAAAAAATTGTTTAGAGTTTCAATTGAAAAGAATTGTTCTTCTGGGATAAGATTAAAAATTATTAATATCAAAGCCAAAAAGATGGGAATAGTCAAACCTTTCTTTCTCCACCATAAACATGCTAAAATTGAAGGAAAATAAAAAAAATGAGCTACTAATATAGATGTTCTAAGAATAACCTCGAAATAATAAATTAGTAAACATGAAATTAATAATAGAATTATAATTATTAATATTCTAATTCTTTCTTCCTTTAGTTTCCATTTTATTTCAAGCATTTTACATATAATCTTCTATAATAGTTAATTGAAATTTTTAGATGTGAATAAATGAATTTATTATTTATTAATAAGAATATTATCCAATATATAATAAATTTTTTCGAATAATATTATTATTATTATTAAATGATAAAATGAGATTTCAATTTGCTGAAATTACAATATTTTAATCTATATTTAATAAAAAAATTAATGTATATTAACTCATAATAATATAATTATAAATATTAAAATGAATATTATTCAGAATATAGAACAAAAGTTGTAAAAAGTCTTAATTTTAAATACAGGTTTAATAATTATTTTCTGGTGTATGATTATAGAGAAAAAAAATATAGAAATCCTTTTAATTGAAGATAATAAAGCAGATGTGCGTCTTATTGGAGAATTATTAAAAACTTCTGAAGAAATTAAGTTTGAGTTAGATTCAAATCCTAGACTTTCTGAGAGTATAAATCGTCTTAAGATTAAAAACTTTGATATTATCTTATTAGATTTAACTCTACCTGATAGTGATAGAAATTCTACTTTAGACAGTATTTTAAATGTAACTAAAGAAATTCCCATTGTTATTCTAACTGGATTAGATGATAAAGATTTTGCATTAACTTCTCTTCAGAAGGGTGCTCAGGACTATATTGTTAAGGATGATCTAAATGGTCCAAGTTTAATAAGAGCAATTTTGTACGCAATTGAACGACACAAAATTGAAACTGAAAAGGGTAGAGATAAAGTTCTAAAATTACCATTTGATGATAAAGACAAAGAAATTCTTAATTTTCTCCAAGAAAATTATAGAATATCGTATAAGGATTTAAGTAAAAAAGTAAACTTGGCAGCCAGTACAATACATAATCGAGTACAAAACATGATAAAAGAAGGGATCATAAAAAAATTTGATACAATTGTTGATCCTTCCAAAGTGGGGTATAATGCTATAGCTATTCTTGGCCTTTCTGTAGACCCACTAAAATTAGATAATATTGCCAGAAAACTCTCAGAATATAGTGAAATCCAATTAGTTGCATCTTCTACAGGGGATCATAATTTATTAGTAAAAATAATTGCTGAAGACGAAAAAAATCTCTGGAGATTTATTAATGAAGAAATTAAAACATTAGATGGAATCCAAGTACCAATGCACGTCTCAAGTTTTATAGACCTTTTTAAAATGACCCATAAAATTAATTTTAAAATCGAAAAAAAAGACTAAATATATTCAAAATTCTTAAGAAAAATAGGAAAGAATATTTTAAAAATAATTTAAGGATAAATACCTCTCAATTCAATAGCTTTGGCTAATCTTGAAATAGCAATCATGTATGAAGCTATTCTTAAAGAAACATGCTTTTCTTTTGAAAGATTATAAACAACTTCGAAAGTATTCACTAAAATATTCTTTAATTCTTGATTAATTCTTTCAAGAGTCCAAAAATAACTGTGAATGTCTTGAATATATTCAAAATAAGAGACGCAAACGCCTCCTGCATTAGCTAATATGTCTGGAACTACAATTATTCCATTCTTATTCAAGATTTCATCTGCGTTTGGAGTGGTAGGCCCGTTAGCTCCTTCTAAAACAATTTTACAATCAAGATTCTCTGCATTTGATTGAGTTATTTGGTTTTCAACGGCAGCAGGAATTAAAATATCGCATTTAAGTGTGAGTATATCTTCATTAGTCACAAATTTATAGCCTTTATTTTGAAAATCTTTTAAATATTTGTTCTTATCTCTCCA
>JBHLLI010000220.1:0-4036 GCA_048885765.1 Candidatus Hermodarchaeota archaeon | reverse complement strand
AATTACTTTTATGGTTTTATTTTTTCTTCAGACAGGTATAGTATATTTAATTCTTAGTGAGTCTCCAGCATTAGGAGTAGATTCAAATAAAAATCCTATTTTTATATGGCCTGAAAATATTCATGAAGCTTTTGTAATTGAAAGCATAGTTGCGTCTATTTTAATGTTTTTGTTTTCTATTGGATTTTTTCTACTTTATCAGGCTTCAAAATATGTATATGACAAGAGAATGGCTAATATGGTAATGATAATAGCCATTGTAATAATATGTATAAGTTTTTTTATACTTCAGCTTATGTTAACAACAAAAATACCAAAACCGGTGAAGAAATCTTAAAATTAAAATAACATTAGGATTTAGAGGGCTCAGTAATTTAATCCTTTAAGCATTTGAACTGTCGTATACATATTTTTACCACCTTTTCGAAGATAATCCATTGCCTCTTCGATACCCTCAACAGTCAAATCAAACATCGGGATTATGCTTGAGATAATTTTCCGAGTCCAAGGCGCCCATTCGGGTCTTATAAGTTCGGGATTTAACCAAACTATATTATTTTTAAAATGATTTGCAAGTTCTTTAATGTAATATATCCCTGGGAGTTCATTTCGATGATAATAATATATTGAACCATATTTTTCTGTGAGTTCCCAACTTGCCATTGCGGCATCTCCTACAAGTACTACTTTATATTTATTATCATATTTTCTTAAAAATTCATTGAATTCAATGGCTTCATCTGGATTCCTCTGTGCATTGAAATAAAGTGATTCATAGATACAATTATGAAAATAATAATGCTTAAATTCACGCCAATGTGACATATTATTAGCCGCAGAGAAAAGTAGATTGACTAAGTGAGCATATGGAGTCATACTTCCACCGACATCCATTAGAAGAATCATTCGAACATTGTTTTTCCTTTTTTT
This sequence comes from Candidatus Hermodarchaeota archaeon, assembly GCA_048885765.1. Lineage (GTDB taxonomy): Archaea > Asgardarchaeota > Lokiarchaeia > Sigyniarchaeales > SOKP01 > Loki-b32. The sequence goes on along the minus strand of JBHLLI010000220.1, from coordinate 3,106 downwards.
GTCGAAAACAATTTCAATATCTCCATAATTTTTAGCTGTTTTGTCAATTGTCTTATCCAAATCTAATTCATCCTTTTTCCCTATTTCTTCGAGTTTTTTAAGTCGTTTTAAAGCAACTTTTATTTGTCTTGTATCAAGAACAATATCTTTTCGATAATCCTTAAAAATTCTCTTTTGTGCGATTTGCATCGCCATTCTCATACCAGAGGAACCTCCAATTCTCATTCCAGCTGGGTTTTGTCCTCCATGACCAAATGCAGATGAACCTTGAGTACCAATCCAATGATCACCACCACTGTGTTCCTCATCTTGCATTTGCATTAATTCTTCAAATCTTTTTTGCATTTCTTCAAGGTCAAAAAATTGACTCATCATCTCCTGGAAATTTCCACCTGCTTCTGATAAATCGAAGTTTTTCTCTAACCATTTCCAAATCTCATCCTTAATTTCATTTGGGGCGTTAATTAATGTGGCATCTCCATATTTTGCTTTAAATTTCTCCAAGATATTCTCAAGGAATTCCTCTAAGTTATCTATATTGATATATTGTTGATACTCACGTAAGATGAGTTGTAACCCCTCAATAAGCTCTGGAAGCGTAATCTCTTTATTTAACCAATCCCATATTTCTTGTTTAATATCTTCGGGGAATTTTAACATTGCCTCTTTGAAAAAATTTGCGAACGCAATGTCATAGATATCGAAATGATGCTCGTTTTTACATAAAATTGAACGTGAAGTATAATAAAACTCAACCATGTTATGAATTAATCCCTTGTTTAGGGCTTCCATTAAGGTCATATACTCTGTGATGCTTATAGGTAAGCGATCTTTTAGATAGTAGAAATATTCGACAAACATTGAAAAGAATTTTCGATTATATTCTCTATTAATTAAAAAAAATTAATTATTCAATTTAGGTTTATGCTTATTTTCAAATTATAGACTCAAAAAAAGAATAAAACTCCAGTTAACAATTCCACCAATTAATAAAGCAATCGCAATTTCCATAACCGAGATCTTTAAAGCATATTTCCAGTTTGTCTGTTTAGCGATTATAATAATAGTTGCAAAACAAGGAATATACAACATTGTTACTAAACTAAATACGATCATTTGAATTGGTGTAAGCAGTTCAATAAGAGTGAGTCCCATATTCTCAGCGAAGAGAGCCAAAAGAACTAACGTTAATTCTTTACGTAAAATCCCATAAATTAGGAAAATACCTGCCGCTGCAGGTAATCCTAACCAAAGTACTGAAACGGGATATAAAACAAAATTTACTGGTTCTAATGCATTAAAAATTAGTAAAATCTCTAAGCCTATTCCTAAAATTACTATTATTGGAAGTGCTCTAAACACAAATTCTTTTGTTCTTAACCAAGTTTGTTTAGCTATAACGTTAAAATTTGGCATTCGATATTCATGCATCTCCATAATCAATTCTGTACACGTGCCTGGCATGGATTTATTTAAAATTCTTCCGACAATTAATATCACTGAGAAATTAATAACAAAAAGAAAAATTACCCACCCAAAACCTAAATATCTTCCTACTAATCCCATAACTACGGTCATAGTCGCCGCACATGGTATAAGGGAAGTTAATACAATAGAAATTTTTTTCTCTCGCTCAGTTTCCATAATTCTACAACCAGCACAGGCAGGCACATTACAACCAAAACCTAATATCATTGGGATAATTGTCTTTCCATGAACCCCAATAGAATGCATAATTCTATCCATTAAAAATGCTGCTCTAGGTAAATAGCCAGAATCTTGTAAAATCTCAATTATAAGAAAGAAGGGGATTACATAAACTAATACCCCCCCTATAGCGCCAATTAAACCACCCATACCTCCATCCCAGAAGATCTTTACGAATAGAGAAGTTTCACTAAAAATTGAATAAATACCCTCACTCCAGACACCATATAAATTATCTAACAAACCTCCAAAAAAATCACCGATAGTGAATGTAAACATATAGATACCGATAATTGCTAAGACTAATATAACATATCCAAATATGGAATGAGTTGTAAGATGGTCAATTTTATCAGCAATTGAAATTTTCTTAGCATGTTTTCCAGATTTTACTAAAGTAACTTCTTGTGTTATCCTATTAATGTTATTGTAGATTTCTGAAGAAATAATTGTGTTAATATCTTCACCATGAAATTCTTCAAGTTCTTTTCTTAATTTAGTGGCAATTTGAATGCTTTCTGATAATTTTTCATCATCTTGAAGGAGTTGTATTATTCTTTCATCATCTTCCAAGAGTTTTATTGCTAAAAATCTTAAAGGATAATGTGAATTTGTTTTAAGATTAATATTATCATTCAAATAACCTAACAATTCTTTAATTCTTAACTCAACTTCTTTGCCGAAAGATTTTATATCAGTTAAGTCAGGAAAACTAAATTCGTCTTTTAAAGGAGAAGGGTGGTGTTCTACCATTTCTATTATTTTTTCAAGAATTTTATGAACACCAATTCCGTGGACAGCTACTAAAGGTAGGACTGGTAATTTAAAAATTTCTTCCAACTTCTTAAAATCCAAATCTATATTCCTTTTATGTAGAATATCCATTTGATTTAGAGCAAGGATCATTGGAACTTTTAACTCTAAAAGTTGGAAAGTAAGAAACAAATTTCTCTCCAAATTAGTTGCATCAATGACATTTACAATTAAATCAACATTTTCAGAGACAATATATTCTCTACTTACAATTTCTTCAATACTGAAAGTTGATAATGAATAAATACCTGGTAAATCGACAATATTAAAATGATAGCCACGAAAATCAAGATGCCCTTCCATTTTCTCAACAGTTTTTCCAGGCCAATTCCCAATTGTCTGTGATAAACCTGTTAATTGATTAAATGTAACTGATTTGCCTACATTTGGATTCCCTGCTAAAGCAATATTAATTGAATCCTTACTTTCAAGGCTCGTTTTAACTTTTGAGATATTAGGTAAATGACAACTCATAATTTTCCATTAAAATTTAAAATTCACATTGATCATCACATTTTACAGTGATTTTTTCTGCTAAACCTCTCCCTATGACAAGTGATGTTCCTTTCACAATTATTTCGAGAGG
>JBHLLI010000219.1:0-4068 GCA_048885765.1 Candidatus Hermodarchaeota archaeon | reverse complement strand
GTGAGTATATCTTCATTAGTCACAAATTTATAGCCTTTATTTTGAAAATCTTTTAAATATTTGTTCTTATCTCTCCATTTTAAAAGTTCATTAATATCTAATCCTTCCTTAGCATATAAACCGCCGTAAATGTCTGATACAGCAATTATTTTACAACCCTTTTCATATAAAATTTTCGCAATATTTCCTCCCACATTACCAAATCCCTGTATAACAATTCTTTGGCTTTTTAAATCGAGATTCATTTTTTTAATTAATGATTCTAATACAAAAAATAATCCCATCCCAGTTGCACTTTCTCTCCCTACAGAACCTCCTATTTCTATTGGTTTTCCTGTTACTACTCCGGGGATCGCTTTCCCTTTATTCATAGAATATGTATCCATAATCCAAGCCATGATTTGAGGGTTTGTATTAACATCTGGAGCAGGAATATCCATATCCGGCCCTATTATATTTATTATTTCTGCAGTATATCTCCTAGTTAACCTTTCTAATTCTCCTTTTGATAATCGTTCTGGATCTACGCATACACCTCCTTTTGCCCCTCCAAGTGGTAAATTTAATAAACTGCATTTCCAAGTCATCCAAGTAGCTAAAGCTTTAACCTCATCTAGATTCACATTTGGAGTAAATCGAATTCCCCCTTTACCAGGACCCCTAATTGTGGAATGTTGAACCCTATATCCCTCGAAAATATCTATACTCCCATCATCCATTCTAATAGGAATCGATACAATTAGAGAACGTTCTACTTTCTTGAGATATTTCTTAATACTCTCATTCAATCCCATTTTTTCAGCTACTATATCGATCTGTTTTTTTGCCATTTCAAATGGATTAATTTCTGGAAATATTTCTGCTTGGCTGTTTTCAGATACTTTAAATTCATCAGATACAATGAAGGATTCTGGATATAATAATTTCGTTTTATCCTTTTTTTCTTTTCTAACATTTTCGAATAAAATTCAATATATAATTCTTATTTTTAGATGATTAGACTATATTTATTCATTATATATATGTCATTTAACACATATAAATATACCGAACGCTATTCTGATCACAATTTATCAAGACGAAGGCAATTCACATTAAGCTAAATATAACGAATTATATTCGAGATTTCAATATATGGAATTAGTATATTTTTAATAATAAAAATATTTACATAAAAAATTAAGATCCTTTTATTTCTTTTTTATTTAATTAGAAAGATTCTATTATCATAAAATTCAGTAATTTACACGTAACTAAATCTGTTGAATAAAATCTAATTTTTACATCTTATTTCATACGATATAGAAGAAAAGATTAGTTCTATTTATCTAATAATTAGAGTAAGGATTATAGATCTGAGTTGAAATGGCGGTTTTTTTTATAAATAATAGAACTATTCTTTTCAATAATTAAATGTTAACTTTTATATATAAATATTGTGCTATTCAAACATTAAATGCACAGAAATAATCATTCCATTTCTAATATCGATCATTCAAGGTACTAAAAAGAACTAGCATTCATTTAGTATGAAGTGCTACAGTAATTTATTATAATAAACTCTATTTTTTCTTATTAATTTTTTTTGCCTTTATTCCACATAGTGGTAATTTACAGAGATCTAATTTATTTTTATTAATTTTAAATTCCTTTTTCATTTTATTTTCCAATTCTTTATTTGTCGAATCTTTATTATATAAATCCATATCAAGGTTGCTCTTTGTTTTTCATTGAAATTTATTATTTTTTAATCCATTTTATTAAGATCTAACTCAAAAATGATTATTAAGTTGATTGAGAGCTTAATCTCTAATCTCCTTCTCTTTTTTTTCTATGATTTATTTTTGCATCCATTTCAACAAGAGGTAAAAATATTTTAGAGGATATATTTGAATTAAAATTTAAATTGCCCAGATGGTCAATTATTCTTCTCTGCTGTTCATTGGAATCACCATTTTTTTTATTATCCATAATTTCTCTTTTCATCAATTATTCACCTTTTTTCTTTAAATAATATTTAATTCAATAGGTATCGAACTTTCTTGTTTTATCTCCGCTAATTTTTTGATTTTTAGTTGAATAGGGCTTTCATCAGCATAACTTTTAATTTCAATTAATCCTTGCTTAATCGCCCCGTTAAATATTTCCTCTCCTTTTTCTGTCCGTGTAATAACAGAAGACCATCCTAATTCTGAACCGATAGATCCCAATGAGATGTCTGCAAATTCTGCTGTAAAATCATTACAATAAATACAAAAATCAGAACCATAAAAATCACATTCTTTTAATGGAACTGAAAAAATTTCCCCAGATTCAATTGTTACAACAAATTTTCCTTGGTTTATGTCCATTTTAACAATTTCATATATATCAACGCTGAATTTATCACTAAATAGCTGGAGTAATTTTTCATAAGGAAATGAGGCTTTACAAAAAAGCCCTATTTTGTATTTGATATTTTTTAAAAATGGTAATTTTACTGGAAACAATTCTCCTTTTGTTAATGCTTTTAATTTACATGGAAGGGAAACTAACGCTATTTTTTTATATTTCTTTGTTTTTTCTAAAGCTAATAAAATTGGAGAATGAGCATATGTAGTGCCAGCTGTTTTATATAAATCTAACTCTTTTTCAATTATGCCAACTTCAGGTTTCCAATTATTTTTTGAATGGATAATTGTTACTACAGCGTCTACTAAATTCTTATTTAATAAATAATAAAGTAATGAAGTAGCAATACCTCCATCTTGCCCTACTTTTCTAATACCATATTTTAATGTTCTTGCGGAAAAAATATTTCTATAAAACCCTAATTCTTTAGAATATTTCAGATTATCATCAGGTTTTTTCATTAACTTATATAAATCTTTGATTGAAAAAGATTGTGGACATACACTATAACAAAGACCACAATTAACACATAATCCTTCATCAATGTAAAGGTAATCTTTTGAAAGTTCAATACTGCTTGTTGGACATATTGAAGAACATAATCCACAATTGTAGCATACATTATTATCATGGATAATAGCAACTGATCTAAAGCAATTTTCCTTAAATATATCTATAATGTCTTTCACTTTATATTTATGAATCAATCTATTAAGTGGCAATTCCTCGACTAATTCTTCGAGATAACCTTGTTCTTTTAGATAGAATATGTCACGAATAACATTATCTTCTGTAAATTCAAAAAGATCCAATATTTCTTCAAACGTTAATGGATTATATCCTTTTAATTCCTCAAGTATGTATTTCCTAGCAGTTTCAGCTTCAAAAATCGAGTTTAATAAGTAATTAAGCTCGCTTTCATTATACTTTCCTAATTTTAAAATATTTTCTTTAGCTTTGAATAATGCTCTATAATGAACATTGTAGGAAGCCTTATATGATGCATACAACAATTTCTTTACTGATATATTATTGAAATTGTAGTTATGATGAGTTTTTACTTGCATTTTTCGAATTCCTGTATTAATAGGATTCGGTCCTAAATGAATCAATTTTGTTAAAAAATTGTTAAAAGCATCATTCAATTTTAATTTGCTTGTTCCATCATACTTAAATAATTTTAATCTTTGATCACCTAAACCCCTCCTTCCTAGTATTCGATTTACTTCTTCTATTGGTTTATTAAATATATCAAATTCACTTAAAAATTTATTACTCTCTACTTTCCCCTTAATTATCACAAAGATACCGTCAAAACCATTATAAATTGCTTTTAATAATTGAGTTATATCAAGTGTCCCTAAATTTTTCAATTTGCTAATTTTGATCAAATCTACTTCTTTATATTTCTTGATATCTACAAAATCAGATTCATCATATAAACATCCTGGGCTTGAAAATATCATAATTTTATAATCCATTATAATTCCCCCTATATTCAATTTGATATTCAATTTGTGGCTCATCAACATTATTTAAAAGATACAATCGATCTACACAAAATAAAACTTTTTTTTCTATTATATTCACCTCTAAGGTTTTTTTTAATCAAATTGAAACTTATCTCCCCTCTTTTTTTTTATTAAATAAATTCTCAATTAATATTTTTCATAAGGT
>JBHLLI010000218.1:0-4098 GCA_048885765.1 Candidatus Hermodarchaeota archaeon | reverse complement strand
ATGATCTATCCCTTTTCTAATCCAAATTATATAAATAAACTAAATAACGGAAGAATAACTCTATTAGGATTAGAAAAGAATGAAATTACTGAATCTTCAATTGATTTTGGTATGATCATTCTAATTGGATGTCAAGCTGTTTCTGATGAAGACTGGGATTCTTTAAGACAATTAAGTCTCTTATCTAATGGGATTGAAGGTTTTTTAATACGAACAATTCCTAGAAAATTCTGGTGTAGAATTGGTGCAAAAATCATTAATAATTTTACTTTTGATTTTCTAGGGAATGCTATTTATTATTTATATAAGCAGAAATTCTTAAATTTAATTAATTCAATGGAGATTTTTTTTGTAAACACATATTCTAATCTGATTGATGACTTTATTGAAATTATATCTAAAATTAATACTTTTATAAATGAGAAATGGTTAAAGAAAATAGAAAACTGGAAGAAAAGAATTGATTGTGAATATGATTGGGGATGTGAAATATGCCCGTATCAAGAAGAATGTTATGATATTAAGCAAGTATTAGTTGAGAGAGAAAAAATTGAGAAATAGTTCATTATGAATAAAAAAAAGAATATTAAAACGCCATTGACTATTTCGGTTGTTGGAAAGGGCGGATCTGGTAAGACAGTAGTTACAACTCTTTTAGCAAAAGTAATTTCTAAAAAATATAAATATAAATTGCTTTTGATTGATGCAGATCCAACACATCCACATCTAAGTCATATGGTTAATTTGATTCCTGAAAAAAGCCTTGAAAAATTAAGAACTGAAGTCATTGATGAAATTTTAACTAAAGCAACTGATTTCAAAGCAGTAGCAGAGAATATTGATTTTGAAGTATATAGTGCTATAGCTGAAAGCAAAGACTTTAGTTTATTTTCAATTGGTCAACCCGAAGGTCCTGGATGTTTTTGTCCTTCGAATACTCTTTTACGGAAGGTTATCGGATCGATTTCTAAGGATTTTGATATAGTTTTAATCGATTGTGAAGCAGGACTTGAACAAATAAATCGAATGGTGATAGAGTCAGTTGATTTTTTACTGATTGTTTCAGATATCTCAATGCGAAGTATTGAAACTGCTGCCACTATACGTGAAAGTGCGAAGAAATTTACAAATTATAAAAAATTAGGTTTAATCCTAAACCGAGTTAAGGGAAAAATAGACCAGATAAAAAAAAAATTGAAAGATCTTAATTTAAATCTATTAGGAGAGATTCCTGAGGATGAACTAATAACTGAATTTGAATTAAAAGGGAAACCAATAATAGATATTCCTGAAAAATCAAAAATTTTTACAGTTTTTAATAAACTTGTTGAAAAAATATTAGAATCTTAGTGTATTGTTCAAAATATATATCTATTGTTCGATAAGTGCACCTTAAATCTTTTTAAACTTTTATCTAACGAATTCAATATTAAAAGATAATTTAGTTAGAGTGAATTAAGTGATATTTTTTTCAAAAAGATTTTTCCTTTTTTTTATTGTATTTATGATGGTATTTTCAATTAATACTATAGCAGTCACCACTCCAAGTATATATCCTCTTAAGATTGGACAATTTAACACTCAATCTGCTTGGGATGTTGTTGTTATCGACAATTTAGCTTATATCGGGAGTAATGAAGAAGGACTCGAAATTATTAATGTTTCTGATCCTCGAAATCCAGTTGAGTTGGGACAAATAAATTTAGGTGTAACTCATAGTCTTGATCTTCTTAATGGGGTTGCTTATTTAGCAAATTATTTTACTGGTTTGCAAATTGTTAACGTATCAAATCCCCTAAATCCAGTTAAAATCAGTGATATTCATACTGGAGGACATATTTCTGATGTTTTTATTGTTGAAGATCTAGCTTATTTAATTAGTATAGAAAATGGCCTTGAAATAATTAACTGTAGTGATATTAGACATCCAAATAAAATTGGTGAATATAATGATGGTGGATCACCCAATGGGGTTTTCATTAAAGAGGATCTCGCTTATATAGCAGAGTATCATGCAGGACTTGAAATTATTAATATATCCGATCCCTGTAATCCTTTCGAGGTTGGAGGATGTTTTAATGGTGTAGGTGCTTACAGTGTTGATGTTATAGGGAATTTTGCTTACTTATGCTACAGCTCATTGGGTTTGCAGATCATCGATGTAAGTAATCCAGTTCTCCCAATAACTTTAGGAACATTCCATAATGGTGGTACCGTTTATTTTGCTTTTATTTCAGATGATGTAGCTTTTATATCTGATGATGTTGACGGGCTTGAACTTGTTAATGTAAGTAACCCTACTGATCCTTGGAAAATAAGTGGATTTAATGACGGAGGACACACCAGAAATCTGTTTGTGAATGATTATCTTGTGTTTTTAACTGATTTAGATGATGGCTTAGAAATTTTAGAACTTTCATATGTTCCACCAAGTTATAACCCTAATAATTACGGCTTAATAATTACAATAATTATTTTGACAGGTGGTGTTTTGACAGCAATTATTATATATAGAAATAAAAATAGTAGAAAAAAGGATGGTAGATGTTAAAAAATTTATTTGGATTTTTGTAATTATTGGTGGATTAACAATATTTATTGCTTTGCTAACGCCTATGGCTTGCTATATTTATCGTTCAACATCCTTTAATACCGATTATTATCTATGGATGATAAATCTATTTTTTTCATATCGTTATGAGTCGGGAATTCATACAACCAGGATTGAATTTGATTTTCAGCTAATAAGTTTTATCCCCTCAATCATATGTACTGCAATAATTATCATATTAAGTATAACTACAATTAAAACGGCAATTAATTATAGAAAAAGAGAATCAATCCCTAAAATTAGCTGGTTGATTTTAGGATTAATAGTTTTATTTGCAACAGTCTTTTGGATGATAATGATAGAAATCTCCAGATGGGTTCTCTATGATCATAGTTTCTGGGCAAACTTAAGTCCCGGATTTGGAATCATTGGTTTATTCGTAGGTGCTGGATTAGAAATTGTTGGGTATATATTCTTAAAAAAAAATATTCGAAATGGATAAGATTTTTTTAATTCAATCTTATTTCTGGAAATTGTTCCAGAAGTAGACCTTAAACCTTTAAAAATAGTAGCTTTTAATATTCAATAAATAAAATTATAAATTTAAAGTGAATATGATTGAAAATTAACAGAGAAAAGACTAAAGGTAGGTTAAGTTCAATTTCTACAAGTGTATCTTCATTTTTAATTCCGTTAGTTCAATATGTGCCTTGTACAGGAGTGTGGTTTGGAATAATGAGTGTTCCATTCATTGCTTATTTGACATTATATTTTCAAAATCCTGGAATATTAATTTATGATCTTAATTTTTTGTATAGAACTTATGAAATTTATATTGTAATTTTTGGCTTTGCTTTATTTATTTTTTCACTGATATATCAAATATCCCATAGAAAACAACTTATACGAACAGGGCCATATAAATTTGTCAGACATCCTCAGTATCTTGCCTTCATTATTATGACTTTTGGTATGACTTTAATAGCTTTTCAGACATCACCTATTTTCAATTTTAACTTAGGTAATCTCAATGGTTATACTATGTTGCTATTTATATGGATTGCGGAAGTATTTGCTTACGTTGTATTAGCGAAGATTGAAGAATATGCCCTAAAAGTTAAATACGGAGATAAATACTTGGAATATGTTAATGATGTATCTTTTATGATACCCTTCTTAAAATTTAAAAGAAATAAAACTGAAAAATTAGTGGTATGAAAGATAGAACATTTAATGGCTATGTAATAATGAAATTTGGGATATTAACATTATCTCTAATTTTATTATCCATTATTTTATTTTTACTAATTCTCGCATATGAAGCGATTTTTGCACCTGATGAGATTATTAATCTTTCAATTATAATAATCTCTGTTTTGATTGCAGCAGTTTTGTCCATCTTTATTTTTGAAGTTCTTACTATACAAGAATACAAAGGATACTTTATTAAAAGATTACATATCAAAAAAGGAAAATCATACTTAACTATTACAGATATATTTGAAAATGAAAACCGTGTAAATATACTGACTCAAATCCTCAATAAT
>JBHLLI010000217.1:0-4098 GCA_048885765.1 Candidatus Hermodarchaeota archaeon | reverse complement strand
GCTGTTGTAGCAAGAAGAGGTCAAAAAAAATTGAAATTGAAAGCACCAACAACCACAGATCAAGCAAAAAAATCACCATATAAAATTATTCCTACAGAAACAGAGAAAGAAACGGTTAAAAAGGAAGAAATGATATGCGCTCGTTGCGGTGCTTCAATAAAATCAGATTCAAAATTCTGTCCTAAATGTGGAGGAAAAATAGAAGGAAGACAAGTCGGTGCTCCATCGATAACTACTCCCGCAACTGCAAAAACTTGTTCCCTATGTGGAAGTAAACTTGTTGGGACAGAAAAATTCTGTAAATGGTGTGGGACAAAAATAGAAGAATAATTAAATAATATTTTTTTTTTCTAATTTTTAAAAACCAAAGAAGATTATCTATTCAGTTTCTTGAGTAGCTTTTTCTGCTTCATGGTTTTTAATAGAACTATAACTACCTTTAACTTCATTAAGATCTACAGTTATAACCGTATGGCCAAGATGTTGCTTTTCGAACCTTTTTATTTCTACTTGGTTGACCGGATTACCTGGATGAATAACTAAATAGGATCGACATTTTATACACGCACGACATCGAACACTCATGATCGTAATCCTTTTTTTAATAATTAATATTGTTGAATAAACTAATCCATACGTAGTTGTCAAATAATTAAAAAATTATAAAATATTTCAAATTTATGGTTTTAAATTAAAAATGTTGTATAAGCACGAACAGAAATTTTTAATAAGCCTTTAAATAATTTAAAATGAAGTATTTACTTATTTGTGCAAAAAATTATATTTCCATCAAGTTCGGGATTGTTGAATCATAAAGATCCTTCATTTTCCTTATTTTCAATTTAAAATTCTTAGTTTTAAGACCATTAATATTAATTTCGGGATTAGTACTCAGAACACCGATTTTTTTAATTTTAATATCAAATTGTTTTGAAATTTCAATAATCGTATTGTAATCGTCTGGTGAAGTTTCTATTATGAATCTTCCGACTGATTCACTAAATAAAAATTCATCATCCCTAAGATCTTGGCTATTAATATCTGAAAAATCAACTTTTGCACCTAGCATGTTTTTAAAGCACATTTCAGCAATAGAGATGACAATACCACCTTTATTGATATCATGATTTGCCTTAACAAGTTTTTTCCTATATAATTCAAAGAGAAAATCCCATATGGCTTTAATTTTTGAATCATCAACCTTAGGAGGTAATCCCCCTTCAAGATTATAAATAACTGAATGGTACTCAGAACCACCCAATTCTGCTTTAGTCTCTCCAATAAGAAATATATCATTTCCGGCTTTCTTAAATGGCATTGTAATGATATTTTCTTCACCTTCAATAATTCCTACAATCATCATCATAGGTGTTGCTTTAATCGCAATTCTTTTCACTTCGTCTTCATTATAGAAAGAAACATTTCCTCCCACTATTGGGATCCTTAAGCTCCTACAGAAATCATTCATACCTTCAACAGCTTTCGAAAAATACCAAAATGATTCAGGAATTTCTGGATTTCCGAAATTACAGCAGTTAACCATCGCCATCGGTTTTGCACCATTTGCTATTACATTTGCACACTCTTCAGCTAATCCCGCTTTAGCGCCTTCAAAAGGATCTAAAAAGCAATGCTTTGAATTTACACCTACACTAGCAGCAATGAATTTATTTGTGCCAATTATTCTGAGAACTCCTGAATCTCCTTCTCCACACTTTACTACTGATCTAACTCCAACTTCATGATCATATTGTCGATACACCCATTCTTTGCTGCAAATATTTTCAGATGCTATTAGTTTATAAAATATTTCATCCAACCCTATATTTGGTATTGGAGTTTTTTGAGCTAATAATTCATCTAGATATTCTGGACGATTTTCTTCTCGTTTAAAAGTCGGTGATTCTGAAAGAGCTTTAGCAGGTATATTTACTACAAGATTTTCACCGTCATGGACTTTTAAAACGTTTGAATTATCAGTTCTCCCTATTACAGCAAATGCCATTTCATATTTTCTAAAGATGTCAAGAACAGTTTCTAATCCCTCTGGTTTTACTATGAAAGCCATCCTTTCCTGAGATTCTGAAAGCATGATTTCATAAGAGTTCATTCCTGGTTCTCTTGTAAATACTTTTCTTAGATCTATATTTCCTCCCGTATTCCCGTCCCCAGTTAATTCACTTGTTGCGCAAGTTAAACCCCCACCACCAAGATCTTTTAATCCTCTAACATAACCTGTCTTTACTGCTTCTAAAGTGGCTTCTATAATCATTTTTTTGGTAAATGGATCCCCGATCTGAACAGCAGGACGATCTGCTTCAGACATTTCAGTTAGAGTTCTTGAAGCAAATGTTACTCCATGAATTCCATCTCTACCGGTAGATCCCCCCATAAGAACCACGTAATCTCCAGGGTTATACGCTCTACTGGGTGCATGTTTAAAATCCTCTATTGTTCCTAATCCTATACACGCAACATTTACTAGACAATTACTTTCAAAACTATCATCAAATTCGACTTCTCCTCCAATTGTTGGAATTCCTGTACAATTTCCATAATCCGCTATACCCTTCACAACATATTTAAAAAGCCATTGAGTATGTGGATTATCTTTTAAACGCCCAAACCTTAAAGGGTCTAGCAAGGCAATAGGTCGGACACCCATACATAAAATATCTCTAATTATCCCTCCAATTCCTGTAGCTGCTCCATGATATGGTTCTATAGCAGATGGATGATTATGAGATTCAATACGAAATGCTAAGGCATATCCATCTCCAATATCAATTACTCCTGCATCTTGACCCGGACCAGCTAAAACATAGTCATAATTTTCCTCAGCATTCTCAAATAATTTTAATTTTGGACGTGAAGATTTATAAGAACAGTGTTCACTCCACATAACATCAAACATGCCTAATTCAGTAATATTTGGTTCTCGATCTAGTAAGTCTTTAACCTTTTCAAATTCTTCACTCGTCATCTCAATATCAGCTTCTTCCCCATTAATATTGACTTTTGTCATAAAGAAATCCTCCGTTTAATAAATTCTATCATAGAATTGAAAAACAATTTACCATGTTCTGTACCTTTAGGGCTAAGAATTGCCTCAGAGGCTCTTTCTGGGTGCGGCATTAAGCCAATACAATTATGTTCTAAATTGCATATTCCTGCTATATTTCCTAATGATCCATTAGGATTTGCATCTTCAGTAAGTTCCCCTTTTTCAGTAGAATATCTAAAGACAATCTGATTATTTTCTTCTAATTCCTTCAAGTCGTCAACAAAATATCGACCTTCAGCATGTGCTATCGGTAAGGCAAGCACATCTCCCCTATTCATTTTATTTGAAAATGCAGTCTGATTATTTTCCACCCTAAGATTAACCCATTTACAAATGAATTTAAGAGAATCATTTCGTAAAAAAGCACCTGGGATAAATTGAGCTTCCGCTAAAATTTGACAACCATTGCAAATTCCTATTACTGGTCTTCCATCTTTAACCATTATTTTCGCCTCATCAATCGCTGGACTATGTGCTGCAATTATCCCTGCTCTTAGATAGTCTCCAAATGAAAATCCCCCAGGTAATATAACACCATCATAATGAGCTTCTTTAAAATGATTATGCCAGACAAGATCAGCTTTTACATTTACCACATCATTTAAAACATGTGTAGTATCTAAATCGCAATTAGCGCCGGGAAATTGAATTACGGCTATTTTTACACTCATGATTTTGATACTTTTAGAATTGTTAAATTTTGAGTAACTGGATTAAAAATACGTAGATCATTGCACATTTTCTCTACAACTTTTTTAGCTTCATTTTCATCATCAGCTTTAAGAAAAATTCGCAAAAATTGTCCTGAACGGACATTATAAACTAAATCATAACCTTTCTTTGCTAAAAGATCTTTTTGAATAGTTTCAGCTACTGGATCTCTCGCGGCAGGTTTGTTCATTAAAGCTATTTCTACTTCAAATTCTTGCTTACTCATTTTTGAAAAAAGAAGTTGTATATATTTAAATTAATTCTTATTAATTTAAAAATAATGCTCCTCGACAAAAACGGAAAGAGCTAACTTATCCTCAACA
>JBHLLI010000216.1:0-4128 GCA_048885765.1 Candidatus Hermodarchaeota archaeon | reverse complement strand
TATATAAAAATGTATTTTTGCTTTTTTTTTAGTTTTTCTATTCATTCCAATTTAAAATCTAAAACAACTTGAGATTAAATTATTTTTATGAAATGCTTTATTATTCCATGAATTTAAATTCTTTTTCCCGAATATATTTATAGGGATATAGGTAATATAAACGTTTTTAGGAATTAAGGGATTTCAATTGAGTAAACTTATGTTGTTATCAAAAGATCAAATAAAACCAGCAAGTATCATTATCAGTAAAGCATTCTTTAGAGACCCTCTAATGATATATTTATTTCCAGAGTCGAATGGTAGAGAGCAAAAATTAGCATATATGATGGAGTTATTAATCCGCATTGGTATGAATTATGGGATAGTTCATGTTACATCTCCAAAATTAGAAGGGATTGCTATATGGTTTCCATCAAATAATGTAAAAATTACACCATGGATGGGTATTTTAAATGGAGGAATTTCTTATTTCTTTAAACTTGGAAAAAAATTAGTTAAAAGACAAAATCGAATTTATAATTATATTAATTCCAAACATAGAGCGCTCTTCTCTTCGCAGCATTGGTATTTATCGGTCATTGCAATAGATCCCTTGTTCCAAGGAAGGGGATTTTCACATATATTATTAAATTCAATGTTTATTCAAATTGATAAACAGAATTTAGCAACTTTTCTCGATACTAATAATAAAGAAAATATACCAATTTATAAAAAACATGGATTTAAAATTCTCGAGAAATATGAAATTCCTAACACAAAATTAATTAATTGGGCTATGATTAGAGATAAAAAATAAAGGTTTGCAGTCAAATTAGATACTTGTAATATATTAAAGAAAAAAATAAATTGGTTTGAATTTTAACTTATTCTTGATTACCTTTTTCTATATTCTATATTATGAGTGCTAATAATAGTACCACCAAAAAAGAAATAATCGGCCTTGGATTGGTATCAGGAGGTCTAGATAGTTTAATTGCTTGCCTTTTAGTGCAAAAGCAGGGAATTAAAGTGATCGGTTTGAATTTTATTTCTCCTTTTTGTCAATATAGTAAAGAATCTAGTAAAGAAGAATGTAAATTAGATTTATTTGAAGAAAAATTAGGAATTGAGATTCATTACTTATCATTAGGAGAGGATTATTTTGAAATACTTCGGAATCCCAAATTTGGTTATGGAAAGCATATAAACCCGTGTATAGATTGCAGGATTTATGTTTTAAAAAAAGCAAAAGAATTCATGAAAGAGATAAATGCAGATATCATATTTACTGGAGAAGTTCTTGATCAGCGGCCAAAATCTCAACATTTTAAAGCATTAAAAATAGTAGAACAAGAATCAAAACTTGAAGGAAAATTATTAAGACCCTTATCAGCACTTCAATTAAGACCGACGATTTATGAGGAAGAAGGAATAATTGATAGGAAAAAATTATTGGGAATTAGAGGAAGAAGTAGAAAAATACAAATGAAATTAGCAAGAGAGCACAAGTTGCTCGAAAATTATTATGCATGCGGAGGATGCCTACTAACAGACGAAAATTTTACAAATCGTTTGAAAGACTCATTCAAATACAATCAAAAGGTAACAATGAAAGATATCCCTATTTTAAGAATTGGCCGGCATTTTCGATATAAAAAAACAAAAATCATTGTAGGAAGAAATGAGAAAGAAAATAACATCTTACTGACACTTAAAAAACCGAGTGATTTAATAATGGAAGCTAAAGGAGTACCTGGTCCAATAACAATTATACAAGGAGAATACGATGATGAATCACTGAACTATGCTGCGAGATTAACAATAAGATACTCAGATTTAAATCAGTTAGAAGGTCAAGTTAATTATGGAACTAATTATGATGAATTAAGCAATAAGATGATAGTCAAAATTAAGAATTATGAAAGTATGGCAAAATACATTTTATAATTTCTTTTGCTACAATTGTGTATATTATTATTACGTATATACCGCGAGAAAGTAATATATAAATAAACCTAATCTTACTAAGGATGTATAATTAATTCATGTTAATCTCATTTATTAGTTATCAAAATTCCAAGAATGTTGGAGCTTTTATATGATTGATGATAAGAAAAAGGAATTTGGCCATTTAGACTTCAAACAAAGTGAGACTATTCTCAAAACTTTAATTGAAAGCTTACCTTTTGATGTTTTCTTAATTAGCAAAGATGGGTATTATGTTATGCAAAATTCAACTTGCAAACAACATTGGGGAGAGGTTATAGGAAAACGTCCTGAAGATGTAGCTAATAATGATGAAACTCTTGCAATATGGAAAGCTAATAATTCACGAGCTTTTTCTGGAGAAACTTTAAATGGTGAAGTGAGTTTTGAATGGAATAAAATGACATTGCATTTCTATAATATAATAAGTCCTGTATATATTGGCAAGCAAATTCAATACATCATGGTTATAAATATCGATATTACTGAAATAAGTGAGGCAAAACAAAAAATTCAAGATTCTGAAAAAAAACATCGTGAAATGATAGACAATCTGGATGTTGGGTTCTTTCGGGTAAGTTTGGACGGAACCACTTTAACTCACAACCAGAAATATAATGAAATTTTTGGAATTGATCCATTAAAAAGTTTAGTAGGAGAAATGACATTTGATTTTTGGCAAAATCAAAAGGATAGGGAAAATTTCCTCGCGACTTTAAAGAAAAAGGGAAAAGTAAAAAATTATATTACTCAAGCTAAAAAAATAAATGGTGAGACAATAGTATTACAAGGAAATTCACACTTAATTAGTGATGAGAAAGGTGAACCTTATGGTACCGAAGGGACTATTATTGATATCACAGAAAAACATAATTTGCAAAAAAAACTAGAGGAATCAGAAAAACGATACAGAGATATCGCAGAATTACTACCTGATATTATATTTGAGATAGATCTAAAGCTAAAACTAACATATGTTAATTCGATTGCTTTTGATAAATTCGGCTATAGTAAAGAAGACTTTAAATCAGGATTATCTGTACTTCAGTTTATCGATCCAACATATTTAGATTTCACACTTAAGAATGTTAAATTACTGCTTGAAGGTAAAGAATTAACTCCAATGGAATATTTACTAGTACGAAAAGACGGAACAAAATTTTATGGATTAATCCATTCAAGACCTATTTACAAAAATAAATCAATTATAGGAATAAGAGGTACTATTACAGATATTAATAATCTCGTTCTTGCAGAACAAGAATTAAAGGAGTCAGAAGAAAAATTCAGACGAATTTTTGAATCAATACCAGACCTTTATTTCTTACTTTCGGAGGATTCTACAATATTAGATTTTACAGGAAATCAGGAAGATCTTTATATATCACCAAATAAATTTATTGGAAAAAGAATGATTGATGTTTTACCTCAGAATGTAGGGTCGTTAATTAATGAATACATTAAAAAAACACTTGAAACTAAAAAACCTCATCATCTAGAATATGCTTTACCAATCCAAAAAGAATTACGTTATTTTGAAGCACGATTTTTATATTTTTCCAAAAATAACATAGCGATGTTTATCAGAAATATCTCAGAACGTAAAAAAACTGAAGCGAAATTAAAAGAATCTGAAGAAAAGTTTAGAACTATGGCAGATCAGTCCTTAATGGGAATATGTATCCTTCAAGATTTTAAGGTTAAGTATCTAAACCAACAAATGGCCGATATTTATGGCTACTCCATCTCCGAGATTTATAGTTGGAAACCAAGTGAATTTATAAAAGTTATTCACCCAGAGTATAAAGATATGGTAATAGATCAAGTTAGAAAAAAGCAAGAGGGATCTTCAGATTTAAATACTAGTTATATTGCTAAAATAATCACAAAAAATGGAACAGTAAAGTGCGTGGAAAATTATTCAAAACCAATTACCTATCAAGGACGAACCGCAGATTTGTTAACTCAAATAGACATTACGGGGAAAATAATTGCGGAACAAAAAGTAAGAGAGTCAGAAGATAAATATCGTCATTTATATGAAAATTCACCATATGCGATACTTTTAGTCAATATGGAAGGAAAAGTTATAGATTGCAATAAATCTGCTGAAGAATTATCTGGATTCAAAAGATCTGAGCTAATTGGAAAGAGTTTTGCTGA
>JBHLLI010000215.1:0-4334 GCA_048885765.1 Candidatus Hermodarchaeota archaeon | reverse complement strand
TTATAGATGCCCAGGATTTTAATAGATATATCGAATCCATAGATTATTTAGAAGAAGTATTACTTTTTTTTAAAGAAGAACAAGATTATGTTCCAATCTGTATTCTATTTCACAAATTCGATCCCCAACTCGTGGATGATGTACAAATAAATAAAAGAATTCTTACATTAAAGCAAGCATTAACAAGATACTCCAATGATTTTGATATATTTTTCTTTGAGACAACAATATTTGATATTAAATCAGTTATGGATGCCTTTTCAAGTGGGTTGTCCATGTTATTCGAAAAGATGGAAATGGTTTCGCAATTATTTGCTGAAATCGGTAGCAATTATAATTCCATTTTAATGGCTTTATTTGATTCTCGAGGTGTAACTGTTGGAGAATGGTACAGACCACATCTTCAATTAACAGAGAAATTAAAAATCTATGAAAAATATATCGAATTACAAAAGCGTGTAGTGGAAGAAAATAGAAATTTACTTGAATTTTCTGATATTTTTGATAGCGGAGAGAGATTTTCAGGAATAATTGAAGTACTCCAATTTGGAAATCTGGACTTTTACTTATTATTCATTATTGAAGAGGATGAGGATTTACAAAAAACTGTATCAATTTTAGATAAAATCGAAGCTGCAAAACCTCAAATGGAGAATCTTATTTTACAAATAATCCAATAATACTTAGTAAAACGCAGCTGGAGGGATTCGAACCCCCGAGCGCTTTCGCGCACCGGCTATCTTGATTGATCATGATGAAAAACTCTCGAGGCCGGCGTCTTACCATCTAGGCTACAGCTGCAATCGTATTATTTTTAATCTTATAAATCTATAATATGATAAGTATAAATTTATTTCTTTTTTCATACACAAAATCAAAAAATAAGTACTTCACTTGAATATGTTCCTCAGATTGAGTTATATATTATTTTAGTTCGATGGAACATATATTTTCAATTTTAGAGAGGGATCAATTAATTTAATCAAACCTTCTTGTTCGTATTGTTTTAAAAGCAATTTTACTGTGGAAACTCTAATATCGTATCTAAGAGCAATATCAGTAGCTAATATCGTTTTTTTTTTTAAGATTGATTCCTTGATTTCTTTTTCGAGCGGTTTTGGTATAAAAGCATCTCTCTCAACTACATTTATTTGCTTCGTTCTTCCATATTTTCTTCTTAGATTTAGAGTAGCTTTTCTAACTATTTGCTTTTCTTCTTTTTCTGACATCTTAATTCATAAAAAATTAATTTAAGTATAGAAAATATAAGCTGAATGAAATTATAAATATTTAAAATTTAATAAAATTTTTGATTTCATAGTAAATCTTTGATTTCTAGGTTTATTAGCTAAATAAAATATTCAAATTTTATAGAATTTGAGCGACGATTATAATTTTAATATAAAAAAGAGGAGACCAGAAGAGATCTACAATAGTGCCATAGATTATTTTAGAGGAGATATCTTAAAGCAATATGCCAGTTCCAAAAATATTATGAAAATCCAAGAAAAAATTACTATCAGAGCATTAGAGATTTTAAAACTTAGTAAGCAAGACAAATTTATTTTAGATGCAGGTACTGGTCCTGGATTTACTGCAATGTATTTACACGAGATAGGATATAAAACTGTAGCCATTGATATTATATCAGAATTCTTAAATTATTATGATATAAAAGAATTACACCCCATTGCCTCAGATATGTGCTTTCCGCCCTTTAGACCACATATTTTTGATGCAATTATCTCAATCTCATCATTGCAATGGATTTTTCGAGAATTAAATAATAAATCGATGAATAATCAGATAATTAACTTAGCAAAATATTTTTATTTAATTTTAAAACCTAAAAAGAAAGTGATCTTTCAATTTTACCCGAAAAGTAAAGAAATACTTGACAGAATTGGTAAAATATTCTTAAAAGAAACTGATTTTTCAGGTCATTTCATTATTGATAATCCTAAAAGCCCAAAGAAGAGAAAAATTTATTTACTTTTAGAAAAGGATTAACGATTCATTATTTTGAATTATGATTGATTTAAATTAATTTCTACTGTTCATTAAATAAACTACTATTCTGTTAGTTTTCATAGATAATATTATATGAGGAATTTTCTATATGTAAGTTAAAAAAATTTTACCACAAATTTTTAAAAATTGATTAATATGAAGATTTCTAAACACATACAATTAAAAGGAATCATCGTCGTCCTCATTCTTACAATAATACCATTGTTATTTGGCCTAATTCCGAGTAGACATCTAAAACTTGATAATTCTTTTGAGAGTGAGCAAAATACAGAGGCAAATAATCTAGAATTGGGGTTGCCTCCAACTAGCTATGATTGGTGGAATAATACTTGGACCTTCCGAGTTCCGGTATCAATTGAGGCAGTCGGTAGCCAACAAGATGCTCCAGTAGAACTTTTTATAAATTTTACAAATTACTTTGAAGACATAGACATTCAGAATCCTGAGTTGAATACCTCAACTATCCGAGTAATTGAATATCTATCAAGTTCAAACTATTATGAAGTTGAGAGTCAATTCGATCCATATTCGAGGTCTTATGACAGTCAAACTAATGCAATAGGAGATCTTATCTGGATATTAAATGGTACTACTCCAAATGGACAAATCAGAGATTTCTTTATATATTTTGAAAATGGAACAAACTTTGAAATTCCAGAACCAAATTATGAGACAATTAGGCTCTGGCATGAAGGTTTTGAGGAATATCAAACTGGAGATATAGGAAGACCAACTGATGGACAAGATATTCAGCCAACCTTCTGGGAAATCAGTAATTCAACCTCTGCTAGAGGGAGTTCCTCTCTCCGTATTTGGGGAAATTGTTGGAAATGGTCTGCTACAGGCTCAATGACTGTAAATCCAGATATGCGAGTCACCGCAAAAATGAGATTTGATGATCCAAGTATTCAGAGAGAAATTTCCGGAATAGGTTTCGATAATAGCCCTACGAATATCCCCTCTACTGGAAATAGTTATAGAATTAGAGGATCTCAATCTTGGGGTACTGCGGGAGGAAATAAATTTGTAAATCAATATTATACCGCAAATACCTTTTTCTGGTATACATTTATCCCTGATATAGAATTTTCTCTAAGCCCATTCACTCACATTGTTTATATTGCGGATGATGATAGTTGGAATAGTCTTGATTTATACTGGGATGATATTTCAATATGGAATAAACCGGTTCGCACAACTCCTAATAATTCAATTCAAACTACAATGGGAGATATTCAGCCAATAGCTTATAGATTAAAAGTTATCTGTAAAGATGAAGATGGCAATCGTGTTCCTAACGCTCACCTTTACTTAACTAATGACATTTTTCCCTCATATAACCAAGATCATTTAACCGACGAGAATGGCGAATGGACATTTGACGATCTAGAGAAAGAGGTATTTTATAATATAACTGCTAATTATACTCAAAATGGTCTCACCACACCGGAAACGGCTACAGTATTTTATTATGAAAATTTTCAAATTACTCAGTTAAACAATGAAATAACTGCCTACCTCACTTTAGCAAAATATAATTTTGATATTAAAGATAAGGAAAATGATCCCATTCAAAATGGTTTTGTTTTACTTAAAGACGGAGTTGATACAGTAGGCAAGGCAACTTTAAGTAGTTCAGGTACTGGAGATATCACGTGGTTAAATAATACCGCTTATGATTATGAAGTCTATTTTGATTATGATTCTCTCACAGACAACTCGAAATATAGATATTCAAATATTTTAATTAACAAGTCTGCTGTCCCCGGGAATGATATAGATATTACAACTGAGATTACTCAAATTACTTTCAATGTGACCGATAATACTGCTGAAAAAGTACCTTTTACAAATGCTAAACTAAGGTTCTATAATCAATCAGATTATAGTGATCAAACGCAAATTATTGCTAATGTAACAGTTGATATTAATGGCTTGGCTACTTTCACATCATTTAGTGATACTTATGGAACATGGGGAGATTATACTGTTGATATCTATTTTGGTGGAAGTACCCAAAGTTTTAATCAAATAAATCCAGCAAGTGGTCCCCACGTTGGTTTCGACTTTACTTTAAGAACAGAGAATATTACATACGTTGAAGTGATTTTTGAGAATAGAGAGTGGTATAATACCACTGTGAATATTATTAACTATGATTCTACAGAATTGTGGAGTAATGATGTTACTATAAACTTTAACTTTACTTACCAGGATCCTTATACTCCCACACCTACATTAGTTACTCCAGATGAACTGACTATCCAAATATTCGATGGAGAACTTACAGCTTATAGTGCTAA
>JBHLLI010000214.1:0-4340 GCA_048885765.1 Candidatus Hermodarchaeota archaeon | reverse complement strand
AGGAGCTCTTTCTTCTAACCAATCATAATAATGACCTAAACAGAGAGGACCATGCCCTAATACTAATTTTACTTCTTCAAATCCATAATAAGGCATAGGAAAATTTTCATGAGTTAGATGAGTACCTTTGGGATTCTTTACTTTCCAATCATCAAAACTCTCAGCAGATTTCATTTTTGGATTATGTGGAGGAGTATTAAAATTAAAATGTGCCTTTCCGATAAGAATAGTGTGATAATCTCTGTTTTTCAGAGTCTGAGTTATAGTAGGAACATTAGAGGGAAGGTTAATTCCATTACTTCTTACTCCATGAACATTAGGATAATATCCAGTTAGCAATGTTGCTCTATTTGGCATACACATTGGGCATACTGTGAAGGAGTTTGTGAATACTAAGCTTTCACTTGCTAATTTATCTATATTCGGTGTTTTTACTATATGATTCCCATAAAATCCCAAATGATCTGCTCGATGTTGATCTGTTATAATAAGAAGTACATTCATTCTTTCACTCATAAAACTTCCCCAAAAATGTCTATAAGAAGAAATACGTTTAAATTATAATGAATAAGAAAAATAATAATTAAAAAAAAGGTTTTCAATTTTAAAATCTACTTTAGTCTTGCTTCTGATAAATGAAGATGATCTGTTTCTACTTCTACAAAAGCTTCAAAAATTTCTTTTACTCTAGGGCTATCTGATTCACTTGCTGCTTGACCATAAAATTTAATAGCTCTTTCTTCTCTTGCATGAGAGTCTTTTAGATCTGCTTGATAATCCGCTTCACAAGTTTCGGCGGGTTCCCATTTGATTTTATCCAATTTTAAGATCTTTTTCCACACTGCAGCATGTTCGCTTTCTACTTTTGCGAGGATTTTGAAAAGCTTTTTTCCATCGAGTTCACTTACTTTCTTTTCAGAACATTTATAAAATAATGCGTTCGAAATCTCAACGGATAGTCCTTTTTCAACATTTAGTCGGTCTTTATCAGTTAAATCAACATCCCAATCACCAGTATCATCATAATCTTTTGAATCTACAAGATATTTCTCATAAGCTCCACAGAATGGACATCTTTTTGGTTTGTCAGTAGTTGTTATGTATGCTTCCCCACAAATTTTACAAACCCAAACTGTTACAACTGTCATATTATACACATTAATTTTTGTTAGGAATTCAATTTCCTTTATTGAATTATGATTAAAAATTAATAGAGTAATATATAAGTTTAACTTAAAATCTATAAGCAGAATGAATATACTTATTATAGATTAAATTTTCTAAAAACATATACCTTAGATTTCATTAAAAAATTGATTGATGATAATTGCCTAGAGTTATAGGTATTGACCCTGGCTCCAAATCTTGGGATTTCTTTGGATTAGATGACAATAAAATAATTTTAGACACATCTTTACCTACCAAAAATCTTATTAGTAATCCGCAAAAAGCAATTACAATAATTAATACTGTTAAAGATATTGACCTAATGGTCGCACCAAGCGGATTTGGACTTCCTTTAAAAGACGTACATGAATTAACAGAACAAGATATTTTTTTCACATTATTAAAATTTGATCAAAAAGAAAAAAACAAACTTATTGGTCTTGGAGAGGTTTTAAGATTAATTAAGGCACAAAAGATTCCAGGCATTATTGTTCCTGGAGTCAAACATTTACCTACTGTTCCAAAATATCGTAAAATCAACAAAATTGATATGGGAACTGCTGATAAAATTTGTACCGCAGTCACGGGAATTAGGGATCAAATGGAAAGATACAATATAGCACCTCAAGATACCAATTTTATTTTGGTTGAGATAGGTTATGGATTCACAGCGGTTTTAGCAATAGAGAATGGACAAATTATTGATGGCATTGGAGGCTCAAATATAATGGGGTTTCGTGCATGTGGGAGCCTTGATGGAGAATTAGCTTACCTAATTAAAAACATCCATAAGAAAAATATCTATAAAGGTGGCGTAGCTTATATCTCTGGATACTCCAATTTGAGTCTAAAGGAGATCACTCTTTTAGCAGAAAAAGATGAACAGACTAAAATTGCCTTAAAAGCATATTTATCGAGCGTAAAAAAAGCTGTTTTTGGTATATCATCATCTTATTCAAAAAAGGATATAATAAAGGAGATATTATTAGCTGGAAGGGGTGCAGGATTAGGATATTTTAGAGAAAAAATGATGAGTGGTCTTAAAGATGTTGCTCCCGTGAGAGTTATGAATTCATTCAGTCAAATAGCAAAAAGGGCAGCACAAGGAGCTGCTTTTATTGCTGATGGAATTTTAGGTGGAAGATTCGGGCCAATTATCAAAAATCTAAAAATTGAAGATGCATCTGGTTCAATATTAGATGATATATTTATTCCATTTGAAAAAGATAAGCTTATATGTGATTTAGATTAAACTACTTATAATTACTGGTCAACAAAGTTACAATACGATAGAAAACATAGTAAAATCAATAGAAAAACCTAAGATAGACATTATAAAAGCCCCAATATCAATTTCAGCATTTCTTACTAAAGATATCACCTCCAATATACTTGAAAAAACAAGTATATCAGATTATGATTTAGTCTTACTACCTGGTTTTGTCCAATGGGATTCTAGCATTTTAGAAGATAAACATAAAATAAAAATTAGGAAAGGACCAGAATTTGCATCTGATTTACCAATTATTATCAAAAATCTCAAGAACCTTGAACTTTCGAATACAGTTCCAGCTAATAGATTATTAGAAATTTCAGGGGAAACTAAATATTCCGAAGTTGTAAGAGAACAATTAATTCATGCAAAAAATAACTTAGGGCCTCATACATTTTACCTTAATGAGCAAAAGTCTAATATCATAATTGGAGGGACTATGCCTCCGCCTATAATAGCCGAAATAGTGAATTGTACAGAAAAAAGCGATGAAGATATTTTAAAAAAAGTCTCTCATTATATTAATTCAGGGGCAGATATTGTAGATATTGGGTGTGTAACTAATAAACCCAATCCAGATAGAATCAAGGAGATAATCAATTTAATCAGATCGAAACATGATATTTTAATAAGCATCGATTCAATGACTCCCGAAGAAATAAAAGCCGCTGTAGAAGAACAAATTGATCTGATTCTTAGTTTAGACTCGGGGAATTACAAAGAATTATTGGATATACCTAAAAATATACCTATTGTCATACTTCCTACTAATATTAAACAAGCCTATTTTCCAAAAGATCCTGAAACAAGAATAAAAAACTTATTTAAATTAACTAAAGAATTACAGAGTAAAGGATTTCAAAAATTAATTGCTGATCCTTTATTAGAAACACCAATCAATCCAGGAATTTGCAATTCTTTAGAAACTTATTTTTTATATAAAAAGAAAATTACTGAGAATGAATACAAAGTATATGAATTACCATTATTCTTTGGAATATCTAATGTAGTTGAACTTATGGATATTGATTCTATTGGAATAAACGGACTTCTAGCGAGTATTGCAATTGAATTAGATATGGGGATTCTTTTTACAGTTGAACATAGCACAAAATTAATAGGCGGTGTTAGAGAATTAAAAGAAAGTATAAAACTAAATTACTTAGCAAAATATAAAAACACTCCCCCAATCAATCAAGGTATCCAAGTTTTTAAAGCTAAAGCTAAAACAAATCAAAAAATGCCGGCTATTGAGGAGGAAAATGCAATATTTTTGAATAAATTGATACCTGAATATGTTCCTGATGCAAAGGGGTATTTTAGAATATATATTAATCATTATACAAGGAAAATATACGTTCTCTTTTACTCAAATGATGAAAAATTAAAGAAAACCTTTATTGGAGAAAATTCTGAGGCTTTAAGTAAAGAAATAATAAAATCCAAATTAATAGATGATGTATATCATTTAAATTACTTAGGAAGAGAATTAAAAAAAGCAGAAATCAATTTAAATCTTGGTAAACCCTATATTCAGGATGAATGAGTCATATTATAAGGCTTATTCAAAAATATCATATAAAACTTTACCTTGAGAATTTCTTGGTCTAGGGATTTGTAGTAAGTTAGCTAATGTAGGTGCTACATCTATTAAATTGATGGAATCCTTTAACTTGAAACCTTCCTTTATTCCAGGACCACATATTATAAAAGGAGCACTTATAGAATAATTATTAAATTTTGTTGAGGGAAGGTAATAAGCATGGGCACCAAAGAATGTTTTAGAATCATTAACTTCAGATTCAGATAATTGATTCTTTGAAAAACTGGATGAATTAAGTGAATCTAAATTTCCATCAAAGATGGAGTATGGTGGTTTTAAAAAATAAATTAAATCTCC
>JBHLLI010000213.1:0-4383 GCA_048885765.1 Candidatus Hermodarchaeota archaeon | reverse complement strand
TTAGGTAAAATCCCTTTTGAGATAGAAGTAAGTCAGCAAGGAGATCAAGGAATGCCATTTACATTAAAATATCCTGAAAGCAATTCGACAAAAGCTTTTAAAGATACGGTTAAAAAGATTAGAGAAATATTAGAAAAATAAAATAATCATTTTTGATACTATGAAAATTGGTTATTTAAAAATTTTAAATTGAGATTATTAATTATAAAATGCCACTAGACGATATAGATAAATGGGTAAAGGAACTTCAGAAAGAAATTGATGAAGAGGAAATTAAAAGATATAACAAATATATCGTGGAATTATATCAGAATCCAAAGAACTGGGGTAAACCAGTAGACGATCAGATAAGTGTAGGACATGCATATGAGGGTTCCTGTGGTGATACAATGCAATTTTTTTTAAAAGTTAAGGATAATATCATTGAAAAAGCTAATTTTATTACTGATGGTTGTGGCGCTACGGTAGCTGCAGGGAGCCAAGCTACAATGATGATTGAAGGAAAAAGCTTGCAATATGTTGAGAGTTTACAAGCAAAAGACCTTGATGATAAATTAGGAGGACTTCCAGAGGATCATAAACATTGTGCTGATTTAGCAATTAGGACACTCAAACGGGCTATTGAGAAATATAAATATAAAAACCAAGAATAGCCATTTCTTAAAAATAAAATGAAATTTATTTATGGACCTGTACCTAGTAGGAGATTAGGGACTTCATTAGGAATTGATCCAATCCCTTCTAAGACATGTAATTATCAATGTATCTATTGTCAATTAGGTAGGACAACTAATTTTACAAATATTAGAAGTAACTATTTTCCAAAGGACCAAATTATTGCTGAATTAGAAAATGCTATAGAATTACATGAAAAATCAATAGATTATATAACATTTGTGGGAAGTGGTGAACCTACATTATATAAGGACTTAAAAGATTTAATATTAAAAGTAAAAGAGTTATCCACCAAACCTATATGTGTTATTACAAACGGAAGTTTATTGGATCAAAAAGAAGTTCAAGATGCTTTAATGATTTCAGATACAGTTCTACCAAGTTTGGATGCGGGAGATGAATATTCATTCATAAAAATTAATCGCCCTCATCCTTCGCTTCAGTTTAAAAATATAATTCAAGGACTCAGAGATTTTAGTGAAATTTTTGAGGGTAAAATTTGGATAGAAATTATGTTAATTAATGGAATAAATGATTCAAAAGAAGAATTGTTAAAAATTAAGGATAAAATTGATGTTATAAATCCTGATAGAATTGACAT
Source organism: Candidatus Hermodarchaeota archaeon (assembly GCA_048885765.1). GTDB lineage: Archaea > Asgardarchaeota > Lokiarchaeia > Sigyniarchaeales > SOKP01 > Loki-b32. The sequence continues at coordinate 3,107 of JBHLLI010000213.1, read as the reverse complement.
TAATGTTCCAATAAGACCACCCATGGAAAAATGGGTGAAAATTCCTGATAAAAATATTCTTTCAATTTTGAATGAAATTTTTATTGAATATTCAAATATCAATTTTCCAGAAGAGGGAAAATTTAATATTTACTCCTCAAATTTCGAAGATGAACTTATTTCAATACTGAAAAGACATCCAATGAGACAAGATCAAATCATTGAAACATTTTCTTCTCCTAATTTTAATAAAAAAAAGATTCTATCACTGTTGAAAAAATTGAAATTTCAAAAAAAGATTACAGAAATTTATTACAATAATAAAACCTTCTGGAAATTGGATATAGATAAAAAATAAGGCCAAATAATAGAAGGATCAATTCTTTTAATATTCGAGAATAAGATTTTCTAAAGCAGTAGTAACTTCAGGATTAAGGTGGTGTTCAATTTCACAGCATAATTTTTCTACAATAGATTCATTTTTCAACTTTAGAACATTAGCAAAGAAAGTATGTAAACATTTATAGTTTTTCAGAATGTTCAAAGCAATTTCTTTTCCTTTTTTTGTTAATCTTAGAGCTTTTCTTGGTTTCCAAGTTATTAATCTCTCTTTTTTTAATTTATATAACATGTTTGTAACTGAAGAAGGTTGAACTTTTAGAAATTGTGCAATTTCGGAATTGGTTGTCCAACCACCTTTATTTCCTTTTGAATTTAAATAAATAGCTTTAAGATAATCTTCATAACTTTCATGAATCTTTGTCATTCTATCACCTTAATTAAATAAAAATAAAAAAATAGAATTTATTCCTTCTTTTCTAACTCTTCAATTCTTTTTGAGATATCAGCTATTGCGCTATTCATTCCATCTATTTGTGATTCGAGGTATCCTTTTTCTTGCTTAAGCATATTTAATTGATTCTCAGGTGTAGCTGTTGGTATAATTTCAGCTTGATATGAAGGATAGACTGGTGTGTAAACCGGTATTCTATAACCCCAACCTCGCCCTCTTCCATACCCAAAACCTCTTCCATAACCTACTCCCCAACCTCTACCAAGTCCCATCCCAGGGCCTTTTGTATAACCTGGAGTATCATAACCTGCGCAATATCCTAAACCTCTCCCAGTTCTTGAACCTAAACCTCTAGGTCCAGTTCTATCTCCACCTGGCATATGATTTTTCACTTTTTTTTTCTGAATATTTATTCATTATTTCATTCTATTATATAAATAGTAAAGAACTTATTTAAATATTATGAATATATATTCATAATCCTATAGTGATATATCTTTTAACTTTTCAGTATAATTAATTTCTTGTCTACTCCCTGTTTTCATTTTATCTTGATATATTATAAATCATATTTGATTGAAGCAAATAATTCTATTATTATCTAGTTATTTTTTTTCTGAAACATAAAAGGGAGATTTAATAGTTTAAGATATTCCCTAATTATAACTCAAATTTAGAAAAAATTATGCTATTTAATTATTCTATTATAATTATAAATAATAAATGGGTGATTCAATATTAGTGAAAATCAAAAATTTATTTTATATGTTCAAACCAGCCATGATCCAGAACGACAATATTCACCATTAGTCTTAGCTCAAACAGCTAAAGCCATGGATCTTAAAGCAATTGTTTATTATTTAGGTACAGGATTAAGAATTTTAAAACCTGGTGAAGCTGAGAGAATTAAGTTAGGTGCATTTCCAAGTGTAAAAGAAATGATTGATAAATCTCTCGATATGGGTGTTGAAATTTTAGTTTGTGAAGCATCTAAAAGAATGTTAGGATGGGAAAAAGTTGAATTAATACCGGGTGTTAAAATTGTAGGAGCAGCTACTTTAAACGATTTAGTCTTAGAAGCTGATGCTACTCAATGGTTTTAAGTTAACTATCCAGAGTCTTAAAAATAAACGAATTTTGGATGAATAAATTTCAGGAATTGAAAGATGTTTTATATTTGGATTCGGATCCAATAGGAGTTAAATTAGCTTACGATTTTGTGAAGCCTTCAAAAGAGAGTCCTAAATTTAAGGAGATATCTAATTTAGGAGGTTATTGTGAATACGTGAAAAGAGCTTCACAAGGTGAATATTTGAAAATCCAGAAGGGTGATTTCTCTTGTCATACTGGAAATGTTACATTAGGGTTTTTAGAATCTGATAATTTGGAATTAACGATGAAATTAGACTCAAAGGGACTTAAATATATATATCTTTTCCCTATTAATAAATACATTATGGAGGATTATGATAGTATCATTTTAATCTTAAATCCTCATAATTGTATGAATTTAATCCATGCTTATGTTAATCTTTACAAAAAGCCATTGAAAATTACGTGTGGTGCTATTAATGGTGTATGCATTGAAGTTACTGCTCATGTTATTAAACGAAATGAAATAAACTTTTCATTTTTATGTCCTAGTTCGCGAAAAAACAGAATATTTAGTGAATGTGAATTATTATGTGGAATTCCTGCTAGAATGACAAATGATCTAATCGATGCTATTAAAAATTATTTATATAGCGAGATGAACCAACAAATTGATTAGCTGATCAAGGTTATAAAAACTTAAAAATTCAGCTGATAGGACACAAGGTTTTTAATTGATATCCTATTGTTAGAAAAGTCAAATAATACTTAATTCTTTTAGAAAATTGTTCAATTATGACTTTTAAAGTATTAAAAGATATTACTAATATAAATTCTGGTTTCAAATCTCCATGTGATGATAAACAATTCTTTATTGTTTAAAAATAAAAAGTTTATATTTAGGTGTGACTAATTTTTATTTGATAATATATCTCTTGTTAAAAATTCCTCTAAAGGTGAAAAAAATAAATAACATTTCTAAAAACTATTCTGAAAAAAAACCATCAAAAGCATCACTCCTTAAATGTTTAACAGATTGTGAGAAAGGTGAAGTGGTCATAGTTGTAAATGTTGATGCAGGATTTAAAGCAAAACAACGCCTTGCTAATTTGGGGATCATACCAGGGGTAAAAATTTCAAAAAAAAAAAATGCTCCATTAAGAGGTCCTCTCGAAATAATTGTGAAAGGAACATCACTTGTCATAGGGAGAGGTTTAGCAGAAAAAATCACTGTAAAATGTGA
>JBHLLI010000212.1:0-4436 GCA_048885765.1 Candidatus Hermodarchaeota archaeon | reverse complement strand
ATACCCCATATATAAAACTTAAAACCCAGATCTTTGACTTTCCTAAACAAATCATAGGTTGCGTAATTAAAATTGACATTAATTCCTTGGATATTAAGTTTTCTCATATTCTCCAATTCTAAATGCTCCTCTTGAATATTTGAATGCTTTAAGAAAATAGAATTAACTAATGTTACATCTGGATTATACTCTCTAATTTTAGAAAAGATTACAGGAAGAGAGTGCGGGTATAAGGAGGGCTTTCCAAGTTCTAATTTATTAATTAAATTAAATTCTTCAGCAAGCTTAATTATTTTTAGGCCTACTTCTGGTTCAGTTATGTCAATGTTATATTTTATATCATATTTACCAAATCCCTCAAAAACTTCACGAAGAGTTGGAATTGTCTCTCCATTCTCTAACTTAAACTCTTTAATTTCATTGATTTTTAATTCATTCAATAAAACATCATTCCCATTTCTTTTGAGACTTTGATAAAAACTTAAAACAACTTCTCCATCTTTTGATAATTTAGCCTCAGATTTTAATCCATCTACGCCCATATCGATTGCATTCTGAAATGAGGAAAGTGTGTTTTGTACACCAGTAAATCCAGAACCTCTATGGCCCCAAATAAATGTTCTATTCAACAATTAACACCTCCTTTTCTTTAGAAATTTCTAAACCTAATTTAAGTAAATCAAAATAAACTACACCATATTGTAGATCTCCCTCAAATTTAATATTCCCTGCTAAAAACTCACTATAGGCATCTATATTTCCAAGGAGAATTTGATTCATAATCTTTTTAGGACTAGTTATGAAGATTGTGGCACCCTCAATCTCTCCTTTCCCACATTTAAATTCACCTTCACCAAAAGTAACCCAATATTTGAAATCTGAATTTATTAACTTTGTCTGTACGATATTTTTTTTGAAATAACCCAATTCTTGATGAAACTCATCGTTTTTTTCAGCTAAATTCTCAAGTACTTTGTTAGATTCCATAATTTTTTTATTAATACAGCAATTTTCACAAACAAATTCACTTAAGGAAATAATTCCACAATTTTCCATATAACATTCCCATTGATTTGTTTCATAATTAACATTAATACTATGTGCACATTTCAACGGCAGAGTTTCAACTTCTTTACCACATTCATTACATTTTAGACCCATTTTCATATCACCATTTTTGTATAAATTTCACATAGATTCCACTAATAACTAAGATTCTTAAGCATCCCCCTTATTTTTTAAACAAAATTACATAGAAAGGATAATTTTCCTAATGCTTTTTTTGAGATTCTTTTATAAGATATTATTGTATCTATAATTTGATATGAAATTTGCTCGATCAACCCATTAAATGCTTCATTTAAAGGAATTTGCAGTACATAATACTCAAATATACATTTAAATACCCAATACACTATTAATACCATGAAATTTAATGTTGAACCATTACAAACGAATAATTATATTTTAATTTATATAGGAATGAAGGGTGATTAAAAATATCGGGAGAATTTACTCGAATTAGAAGAGAATATACAGATTGGGATATTTGGTTAGGAATTGCTTATGTTATTCTTGGAATAATAGACGTCATCTTTATCGTAATTGGAATCGTATATAATATCCTGCTATATCAAATCTTATCCTATATTTTCACTGTTATAATTTCCATACTCGTATATCTTTTCCTTTCAGGAAGACTTTCATTCAAAAAAAATTCTATAGATTACAACCTCTTAACAAAGCAACAGATTTACAACTATTTAAAGACAAATGCTAAAAATGCCTATACTGCTGAAATGATATTGATTAATCTAAAGGAAACCATACGTGATAAGGCATTTAAAAGGTTTGTAAACAAGCACTATCATGACATCTTGGTAGAAATGCTCACTGATCAACAAATTGAAACTACTCAAAAAAATGGACAAGAACATTTTTTATTCCCAAGCGTATAACTAATTTTTCTTTTTTTTCTATCGTGATATATCAACTTTCAAGGAAGCTTTCAGAACCCATAATGTTTTATAAATTAATAAAAAAATCGATATTGAATCTTTTTTCAGCCTCTTGCTCGCCACTATGAACGGGATTGGGTTCAAGGGTGGTATTACAACCCTGGAGTTTTTACAGATTACTATTCGATATATAAAGGTATTGAAGATTATGATCAGCAATGATTATATTAAGAAATTAAATCATTCCACTTTTTTTTTATTAATTCGCGAAACGGTTAGAGAATAAATAGCGAAATCAGGACCTATAAAAAAATGATTAGTTCTATGTCGGGCTGTGTGTCCCTTGGCCATCAATAATGGTCCAATTGAAAGTATCTACAATATATTGCCTTGCATCTGCCGCTTGACCTGGAGAAGTACATATTGAATTCCCTGCATGAAAAATCACATAATTATATAAAATTAAATTTGACCATCCAATTAGTAAGCTGTTATAATTGTCTATTGATAAAATGACATTTAAGAACATATCAATCATATCTCTAACATTTGATATATCCCAATTGCCTAAATCTTGGTCGAAATTATTAGCTTGGTAAAACATATGATTCATATTTATAACGCTAGATACATCCCAATCACTAATATTTTGATTGAATATGGTATAGTAAAACATAGAGTTCATATGAGTGACACTTGATACATCCCAATTGCCAATATCTTGGTTGAAAGAATCAGCTCCAGAAAACATACCTCTCATGTCAGTAACACTTGATACATTCCAGTTGCCAATATCTTGGTTGAAAGAATCAGCTCCAAGAAACATATAGCTCATATCTGTAACGCTAGACACATCCCACCCATCAATAGCTACATTAAAAATACTTCCTGCAAACATATCTTCCATGTCTGTAACGCTTGATACATCCCAATTACCAATATCTTTATTAAAACTAAATGTATTGACAAACATACCACTCATATCAGTTACACTTGATACATTCCAGTTGCCAATATCTTGGTTGAAAGAATCAGCTCCAAGAAACATATGGCTCATATCTGTAACACTAGGCACCTCCCAATTGCCAATATCTTGGTTGAAAGAATCAGATCCAGAAAACATACCACTCATATCAGTTACACTTGATACATTCCAGTTACCAATATCTTGGTTGAAATAAATATCATGGAAAAACATATGGTTCATATCTGTAACGCTTGATACATCCCAACCACTGATATTTTGATTGAAAATGGTGGTATAGGAAAACATATGGTTCATATCTGTGACACTTGATACATCCCAATTGCCTATATCTTGGTTGAAATTATCAACTTGGTAAAACGTATAACTCATATCTGTAACGCTTGATACATCCCATTTGCCTATATTTTCTATCTTATAAACTGATTTACATTCTCTAAAAGTACTATATAAATTAGATGTTCCTGTTAAATTTAACATATCAGTAGCCGTAATTTTAAGATTAATACAACCATAAAAATTACTTCCCAAATTCCCTAAACGTAAACATCCCCATTGCTGGATTTCAATTAATTTTTCTTTATCACCTAAATTATTAAAACTCCAGCCAATAATCGTACCGATAATATAAATAGTATAAACTCCTTCTCTTGCATAGGTATGTGTGACTGCAGATTGATCCCAGCTCACAATTGCATTATTAGTCCCATCTCCCCAATTAACGCTAAAGTTATAAGTACCAGAGGGTTCCAAAGGCAACTTTACTTTATTACTCCCGGTGGATCCCGAACTTACTTTTGTGGTATTCCATATAGATGAAAAGGTATCATCTAATAATACCGGAGGTTGCCTAAACATTCCGATAAGACCGATAACTAAAACAATCATTATCAAACCAGAGATAATGATAACAGCAAGAGTTTTTTTCTTCATCTTTTATTTTTCCGAATCAATTAATTTTTCAACAAAATGAGAACAAAAAATGCTTTTTTCCTACAAGAGATTTATATTTTTGAATACCTATGGATTAATTAATAATATTAAACAACTTGCTTTTTAATCTTTCTCTATAATTCACAATATGTTTAGAAAATCAATTTGGGCCGGTTTGAAATTATAAGAACTATAGAAGATGTTCCCGATTAAATTATCTAATCTAAAAATTCATCAAGAAATTTTCAAAATAATTACAATTCAAATTCGACTATTAGATTTAAATTCAATCTGACTGGCTTTCTACTCTTCAATTCTACTGATTTTAATTACTTGATTTTGATCAAAAATCTAAATTATGTGATTGATTTCATCATTGGTGATCACTTTTCGATATTATATATTACGATTATTGACATTCATCCAAGTATATTTTCTATATGTGACTACTTATCAAAATGTATTTTGATTTATATCGACGGGGGGCGCCGATTCCCATCTATCGATTGTTCGTGATTAGTCGCATAAATTGTTGGAATCCGCCATCTTTATATATGATC
>JBHLLI010000211.1:0-4603 GCA_048885765.1 Candidatus Hermodarchaeota archaeon | reverse complement strand
GGAAATTTGAGGGGATTATATAAATTATATTCTCAATCTCATTTCTCAAATCATTTATCATAGCGATTTGATATAAATCTTGATAACCATTGTTTTTACCTTTAAAAAGCTCTAAATGTTTTTGAGTTTCTTTGTGCTTTCTAATATAACCCAAATATAAATATGGGGGATTAGTTATGTGAAATAAAGGAAATTTTGAACTTTTCAGGAATTTAGGAAAGCTTACTAAATTATCTCTTAATTGAATATTTTCTTTGGCAATTTCTGGGGGGATACCATGATCTATTGCATTATTAATGCATTTATGAACCATTTCTGATTGAACATCAGACAAATAAATATGTTCCTTAAAAAATTGAAATCTCTGTTCAGTGGGAATTGAGTCTAATATTGGTAATATTAAATTTCCTTGTCCTGCATATAAATCTATCCAGACATAATCCCATAATTTTGTTTCTATTTCTGGAAATATGTATTTAAAAAAAATGTCTCTTGATGTTAGATGAACCCCTAAGGATCTTCGATGTTTGTTATCTTTAGAGTCTTGTATCTTCTTTTCCATATGAGTTAATTTTATTAGTAATTAAGTCTCAATATTAGTTTATGATTAATTGGATTATAATGATATTTTTTCAACTTTATACTTTAGGGTATCTAAACCTCGAACAAATTTTCATGACTAATTTGCCATTATTAATAATATTTCGTGGATTATATGTCGTTACTTATTATTTCAACTACTACAAGGATCACAATAAAGAATTAGAAGAAGGAGTAAAACTATTTACAAAATCAGAGAAAATCTACTTTAGCATTAAACAAGTATCAATAATACTCTTTGGAATGATATTTTTTCCAATAACGATTTTTATTTGTTTCTATTCAATATTAGTGAGCAGTAACTTTATTAAACAAATAGGAGAAAAAATTAGGTCAAAACCGCTTCCAATTTTAGCAAGACTAACAAACTTTCTTGCCCCTCTAATCGGAATTATTTGGTTTCTCTTCATTGAAGTCGACTATTACTCAATTGCTGCAGTTGGAATTAGTTTAATCGCTTATTTACATTATGGGATAAAAATGTCCACACTTTCACTCTCAAACTTATTAGATAAATATAATAATAGATATTTTAATAAATTCCCAAAAGCTGCTCAAATTGTATTAATGTTTTTATTAGTCGCAACACCAACGACTATTCTTTCTTTATCCGCTGCATATGCTCCTCCGGATAAAAAGACTTATAAGATTGAAATGCGAGATGGTATAAGATTAGCTACTGATGTCTATTTTGCTCCAGGATCGTTTGGAGCACCTCGACCAGTTATTCTTATTAGAACACCCTATGGCAAAAATGGCATGGATATATATAGGACTTTTTACTCTACACAAGATTATCATTTGGTTATGCAAGATTTAAGAGGAACCCATGATTCTGAAGGTGGTGCTAACTTCTTGATATTTTCTAAATCATATCAGGATGGCGTTGATACTATTGATTGGATAATAGATCAAAGTTGGTGTAATGGTAAAATTGCAAGTGCTGGCGCCTCAGCTCTTTGCATAAATCAATATTTTTATGCAGGAATGAATCCAGAAGGACTCGTAGCGCAACAATTGTGGTTTGGAACACCAGAACTATTTGATCATGCAATTTATCAAGGATCTTATCATCAATCATTAGTTGAAACATGGATAGAAGGTGTTGCTCCTGATAATTTCGATCATCATATGAATACTATATTTAGTTTATTCCCAAAAAATGAAACTTATTACAACTCGACATCCTTATCAAAACCTATTGGGCCACATTATTCAAACGTTTCTGTAGCAGGAATCCATGTTGGGGGGTGGTATGACCACTTTCTTCAAGGCACTATTGATGGTTACATTGGATATGATGATTATGGTGCTTCTAGTGCTCGTGGAAAACAAAAATTAATCATGGGCCCATGGACGCATGTTAACTTGTTTGGTTCAACTAGACAAGGAGAATTAACATATCCTAAAAATTCAATAGGTTTTGATTTAGCATTTGGATGGGAACAAGACGTCTTCGATTATGCTCTTTTAGGTAAACCCACAGATTGGAATGAAGCTAGGGTCGCTTATTATCTAATGGGCGATGTAAATACTACTTCAGACGATTGGAATTATTGGAGATATGCATATGATTGGCCACTAGATTTTGTAGATGATAAGTGGTATTTCACATCTACAAATGGTATAATCAACAGTACATTGCCAGTTTTAAATAAAAACTTTAGTTATCTTTACGACCCAAGAGATCCAGTACCGAATAGAGGCGGACAAAATGAACCCTTCGATATTGAAGGACCATATGACCAGAGACTTGTTGAAAATAGACCCGATGTAATCATTTTTGAAACCCCGGTGTTAACTGAGGCTGTTGAAATTGTAGGAAGAATTTGGGGTAACTTATTTGTAACCTCAAACTGTACTGATACAGATTTCACAGTTAAATTAACTGATGTATACCCAAATGGGCGGTCTATGTTAATAACAGATGGTTCTCTAACAACTCGCTCAAGATATAATTACACTACCGATGTCTTTATGTCTGGAAACACTTTAGATGTTTATGAATTATTAGTTGATTGCTGGTCTACTGCTTATACTTTCGCACCAGGACATAAAATGCGAGTAGCCATATCGAGTTCAAATTATGCACGTTTCGCTGCAAACCCAAACACTGGTGCTCCTATCGCAACTAACTATTTGGAATATAATATAGCAAATAATACTTTGTTAACTGGTCCTGATTATCCCTCATGCATAATACTACCACGATTGGTCAATATGAGCAGCACACACGTTTCATATTGATAATTAAATCCTAATTTTTTTATAGAAACCGATTAAAATTACAGCTGAAATTAAATTATAAAAGAATTTTTTTTTAAAATAAGCTTAGTTTTTAAGACTAAGAGGTAGACGATAATTCCTTCTTTTTCCAATCCAATTTCCAATAAACCCTCCAATCACTAAAAGAATTATAAAAATTGTCATATTAAGATAAATCCACCAGGACCCAAGACTGATTAGAAATCTACTTATCCCTGTTAATCCATAAAGTAAACACAATCCAAATCCAATAGGAGTGACTCCTAATAATATGTAAATACCTTTATTAACTCTTATAGATGGTTTTATGCGTATAATATAGGCAATTCCTAAAGCTATAGAGAATATGATTTCATAAATAATAATACGCACAAAATCACCATGTAAGAAAAAATAAGAAATAAATCCTGAAGCAAGCATAGAAATTACTGTTAGTATCCAAAATGGTTTCCACCATCGTGGTTTTAAGGGTTTTAAATGCTTTTCTTGTTCATTTAGATCTACATTATTATCATTTTCCATCTTCTTCCATTGACTGATAAGTCAAAAATCTATTTAATATTTAGTATAACATAGTCTTAATCCAATTTATAAGAAAATTAAATAAAAAAAAAAAGTAAAAAAAAAAATTATATTCTATTTTTTGTATTTTTCAGCTTTATAAATTTTATAGAAGTCTTCAAGCGTACTAAGTGCCACTAATGCTATTAGCAATCCTGCAATTCCTCTAAAAAGCCCATAAAATTCTGGTGCAAGTCCTATATTTATAAGAGCATCCCCAGGTTCGTTAATGACTAGTATTGGAAATATTTCTGGTCGGTTCATCATCAAGATAATAACTGAAATTGAAGCTAATTTTATACCTATTGTTATACCATGGATGATCTGTTGAGCAAACATTTGGCGATTTCCTATTAATCCTCGATTTAAATCTAAGATTCCCTCGACTAACATAAACATACCCGCGAATTGTAAATACAAAAGAAACTCTGGGTCAATTAGGCTTGTTATAGCGGGAATGGGTTGCGCTATTAAGAATACTCCGAAAATAATTCCAAGTATACCACCGATAATTTCTCCCGCAGGCTTCATAAATGGTTTCGTTGGCATTTTCTTTATCTCTGAATCAGGAATGCCTTGTTCACGAGCTATTTCAAGTTTTTCTTTATATTTTTCGAGCTCCTTTTTAGACTTAAAATCTTCGGGAAAATAGCCTTCCATAGACAAAGCCACGAAAATCACTGTAATTATGACGAATGAAATTAGAAATCCGAGTTGTATTCCCTGGAAAAAATTTCCAATAAATTGACCAAAATTGGCACTACCAAAAATAACTTCCAAAACTTGTGTTATGATAACTATAGTAACAACTAGAGCAAACACTCCTCCTAAAACTTTTAGATAACTTGGCCACAATTCTTCAATAATATAATATTTTGGTGTTCCACGGCGTTTATATTCCTTCGCAATGGTTTCTGGTTTTCCCATATGAGAGATTGCCATTTGAACCGTTTCTATTGTAGGTTCTCGCATTCCAGATAATTCTTCAGCTTTGCTCCAAATATGATCCTCAAGTTCAGCTAAAACCTCCTTATGTTCCTTTTTATCCTTTAGCCATTCAGGGAGCTTCTTCTCGACTTCTTTTAGATATTCTTTAACTATAAAGTTCATTTCTTTTTCACTCATTTTTTAAACCTCTTTCTTTTAATTCTTTTTCAATATTATGTCCACATACATC
>JBHLLI010000210.1:0-4667 GCA_048885765.1 Candidatus Hermodarchaeota archaeon | reverse complement strand
AATCGAAAGAATTAGCAATTGCAAGTTTAGCAATCGATCCGAATGTTGGGAATTTTGAAATGGCAGAAAATATTTATAATGAGATGATGGAAGTTCAAAAAATTTATCTCCCAAATTTTAAATAATTAACGCAATTGATGATTCCTACCCCCTAAATGTATGTTTTACTACTATTTTTATATTTTGTACTAGCATAAGTGATAAAACCTTTTAAGTGGTCTTAACACATTAGTAAATATAATTCTGATATATTTATAAATTAAAATTATTATTAATCTCAAGGTATATTAAAAATCGTGTTGGGCGATGGAACCAGAAAATAACGAGAACTCACAAGAGAGAATTAGGAAAGCAACAGAAGTACTTCATAAATCTTGGTGGTTTGCTTTCTTTTTAATAATTGCTCCTTTAATAGTAGCAATTTCTATTTTTGCTATTTTTAATTTTGCTGGAATTGGATTGTTCATTTCATTATCTTTCTCAGTTGTAGGTTTTATGTTTTCTTTACTCTTTTTTTATAAAGCCTTTGATAAATACAGAGATAACCCTTTTTTCCTTAATAAAATGAATAATCTTGGAGCTCGAATTCATGTGTTATTTTTGATATCCATCGTCTCATTCGTTACGACTCCTATCTTCATGCTTCTTTCACAAGACTCATTTATTTATCTTCCACTCATTAGTTATGCAATCCTTTACAACATTGTCTATTATTACTATTTTTTCCAACCAATTGATTATTATGACTTAAAAGAAGGAGTATTTAAGCATGCCAAAAGCACAGAACTGATGATTAAACAACCCTACAATTTCCTTGTCTTTTTGAATTATCTTATCCACATTTTCTTTTTATCCTTTATGGCCCCCACTAACGTCGCTTGGCTTTATGCACTTTTGACAAATATAGTTTTCTATGTTTTCACTCTTATAAGTACAAAGACTCAGGTAAAAACTATTCGGGAATCAATAAAGGAAAAAAACCCTATACTAAAATCCTTGACATTATTTAAACGGCGATTAGTAAATACTCAAATTGGTTTAATTTTTATTCTCTTAATCCTAATACCTCTTATTACAATTTCTGCACGAGTTCTATCGGGAATTTCATTTTTAAGTTTAGAAGTTATAAACAACCTTTTCTTAGTGGTAATTTTTGTATTATTTTATTTTAAATCTAGGTTTTATGTCAGTTTTCACTACACCTCAAAGCTAAATATATATGATGAAACAGAACACTTAGAAAATTCTACTGAAAAAACACCATTAGGATATATAAAATATCAGAAATACAATTCATTTCTTTCTAGTATTTTGATTTTATTAATATCTCTGTACTCCTTTTTAACTTTACCTTATCTTATCCTTATAATTCTACCTTTCATCTATTTTCTTCTTCATTATGAACAGAAGGCAGGCCTATGCTCGAAAAAGTATAATAAATTTGCAGGCCTATTAAATTCAATAGCAATTTTAATCGGTTTTTCATTTGGAATAATTCCATCATCCATACAGACGATTCTATTTAATTTCCTAATATTTACAATTTCTCTTTATTTCGTCTTACAGATTTTCGTCAAATTACAATATTTTGCTAAAGAAGAGATTATCATTTTCCAAAATTTATTGGCTGTAGCTAGTTTTTCCTTAGTCTTATATATATTCTTTCCAATGATTATTTTTGAATATACTACATTTACCTCAGATCCGATAGTAATTTTAGTTTCTAATATTCTCTTACACTCAGTATTTATTCTAATAACATTGCTGATTTCAAATTATGTGTTAGGTATTAGATATTTCAATGTCAGAAGTCCTAAATTATTTAGAAGGATTATATTAGTGAATAGTATATTAATCGAATTGTTTCTATTTGTTTTTATTAATTTTAGAATCTACTACTTAATTGATTTCATTTCCTTCTTACAAGTAATATGCATCTCATTGATTTGTTTTCCAATTATTTTCCTCGCTTTTCTCTATTTAAATCATGTTCTAAATGTGTTTACAAAAGAATATTTCTTAAAACATAGTTATTTCGCTCTTTGGATATTATTAAGTGATTTATTTATATCTCTACTGATTATCTCTTTGCTTTCTGCAGTTTTTATTCTATTAGCGTTTGATTTCCTTATTGCCTCAGTTTTTTATTATTTCATTATAAAATTTGGATTGAAATTAGAACGCGTGAAAGAATCTAGGTTTAAAAAATATGTCAAAATAAATTCATATCTGATAACTATCGAACTTTTGTACTTGTTCTATACATTATTTTCTTCAGTCTTTCAAGGTCTCCCATTGTTTGATAACACACTATATTCAATATTTTCATCATTAGCAATAGTTTGCATCATAATAAATCTTATCTCAAAAAGGTGGATTTTTTCTGAAGACTTTTACATTAAAATAAATGTTATTGTTTTGCTATATAGCGTAATAATAGTATTTTACTTATTTTTAAGACTAACGTTGAATACTATATATTTTTTTAATATCCCCCTTATGGTTTCAACCATAGTTTTATTTTTACCCTTTTTATATCTAAGAAAGAAAAGGTTGTATCCTAATTTTACAATTAACGCAATTAAAGTAAATAGTGTAATCTTATCTGCAACATTAACGCTAATTCCTATCCTTATTGGATTAGAATTATTCTATTTAGACCTTTATTTTGATTTAATGTTCTTAGTAATGTCGGTAATTAATTTTACTTTATACATTCTTTTTACAATCGTTAGTGTCTACTATTATTCTTTAAAGAAATTAAATAGTAAAGGAAAAACTGTTAATTTCTTCTTGAAATCACGAGTAATAATTGGATTTTGCATAAGCTTTACCACAGTCTTCTATTATCCCTGGTTTCTTCTAAATAGAACGCTATATGCATTAGTTTTACCATTAATCGCGTTACTCTTTTCATGGTTTGTTCTTTTCTATTATTCTTATAAAAGGGAGTATTTCAACTTAGAGTGGATTAAGAAATTAACAATTTATAATTTTATTGCATTTTCTGGTTTAGTTATCTCAATACCTGTAGTAATTGGATTTGAGTTAGGTAGAATTGGATTGATACCAAATTATATTTTAATAATTACAATAACCATATTTGTTTTATTTTGTTTTTTGAAGGTTTCTGAAATTATAGGTAATAAAATTAATTTAAAAAATATTTATATCAAGAGTTTCACAACAGCAGGATTAATTTCTTGGTTTTCTTTCACATTGCTGATAACTTATTATATTGCATCAATCTTTATCACTAGGATCGAATTAACTCCCTTCACATACTTAATATTAAGCTGTTGCTTTTTTGTGTTTTTCCTCTTAAGTTCATACACTTTAAGCTTAGCATCTAAAATATTTACCAAATTACCTAATTTATATAAATTTATAGATGTAATAATATATGGGATAATTATCTCAATATCATCTATTTTCACATTCTTGATCCTTACACTTAACCTTTTTGCGTTTCTTAACACATTACCGGTATTAATTGGGGGATCAACATTTATAGGATTCTTTTTCATAATCTTTCTAATATCCCTTATTTTGATAAATAATTTAAGCGAATTGAAATTTACTCAAACCAAGACAATTATTGAGTTAACTACATGGCTTATTGTTAAGTGTGTAATTTGCTTTTTGCTATTTTCTCTAATCGATTATTTTGTATATCAGTTCTTAATTATAAATAAAATTACATTGTTTTGTTTAATTTTTGCATTTTTAACTCCTCTTAGTCTTTACGTATTAAAGAATTTGAAATATATTTCAGCTAAAAATCAATTAATAATGAAAAAGATAACTGTAATAGTATTTATTGTATCGATCTTAAGCTTATACCTAGAAATTCTTTTTACATTGACACCTCAAATGGATATTTTCTTTTATAATCCTCAATTTCATATAAGCACTCTTTTAATTACTCCAATTTTGATTATTTTTAATTTTTCTATAAGATTTAATAAAATAGTGGAAGAAGAATCAGTACTAAAATTATTTAGTTTTTACTTCTTATCTTTCATATTATCATTTAGTCTTCTTTATTTTGGTTCAGTTTTTTCGCTAATTCTTTTTATTTTTGTAAGTTTAATTATTCTTATTCAAAGAAGTACAATTCCCATTTTTAGATTTATAACTTATTTCTTATTGAGTTACGTTATTATTGTTGAAGTCTTGGTTGTTTTAACCTTTTACGAAGTTATTTTGGCTTATAATATGGATCTAATAAGCATATTCGCTATGATTTATCCATTATCCTTAAGCTTAATTTTAATTTTCTCGATTTGGTTAAACATAAAAAGAAATAATACCCTTGAGAAGTTTACATTATATTCCCTCATTTCAATCTTGTCTTTTATCTATCTAAGTCTATTTACAAACATTTTACTTCTTTATAACATAACGATATCTCTTTTCCTGTTTTTGTTATTTTTGGGAATTTCTTTTTATCGTAAAGGGGATGAACGTTATAAATGGTTTATAAATCCTTGTGTAATTCTATTTGTGTTTGATTTTATTAGCTTTTTATCGTATTTTGTACTTTTTAATAATCCTATTTTCAGAGAATACAATACAATTTTGACCTTTACATTAACTTTAAGTATGACTGGATTTGCATTTGTTCTTTTATATAATGATGCTCCAGCAAGATTTAGAAAGAAATC
>JBHLLI010000209.1:0-4671 GCA_048885765.1 Candidatus Hermodarchaeota archaeon | reverse complement strand
GTGGAGGATTAGTAGGTTTGGATTGGTATAGATTATTTGCTAAAATATATCCAGAATTATACCAAGAATTTGAACAAGTTCTAGATAACCTAAGAAATCAATTAAACTAATTCTTGTACTTATCTTTTCTTAATTCTAATATCTTTAAATTTTTTAAATAAAATAAGTCATTTTAGTTTATATTTCTAGATTTTGTATTTTACTATTTTCTGAACTAGATTTTTTCAAATCATCATACTCAAATCAAAAAAAAATCTAAGAATTATACTTATTTCTATTTTTATTTCGAAAAGTAATATCATATAACCATTTATAAATACTCAGGTTTTTTACATTCAAAATAGGTTTTGTGGTTACTCTAACTTCTTTAATCTTTCCTATTAATCCAAGAATCACCAATAACCGTAAAATTCCTGAGATAAGAAATATAAAATGGTATGAACTCATAAAAGAGAATTCAATGATACCAATGAGAATACTTCCTATAAAACTACCTCCTATCATTGCTAGACCAATCAAGGAATTATAGATTGCGATATATTTACTTCTTTGTTTTGAAGGGATATTATCATAAATAAAATTGGAAGTTGCTAAATTGAAAGCAGTCCAGCCAATCCCACTAAGGATTTGAATTCCCAAAAAAATATGTAAAGGTGAAATGTAAATGATCCAGAAAATAGGCAAAAATGGAATGATAATTGATCCAATTCGGAGTAGTAGTACATTACCAAATTGATCAGATAATCTTCCTAAGAGGGGGAAAAATATAAGCCCTACTAAAGTGGATGATAAATTTACTATCATAAAAAGTGAATAATCGAAACCAAGCTGAGTTAACATATAAACTGAGAAGAATGGTTTTGCAATCCATTGCCCAAATGTTAGTAGTGATATAAATAATGTAAATATTCCAAAATTACTTTTGGGTATTTCTTTAATGAACTGGCTAGTTTTTACGTGATCTGATTGTTCAAAATTGAATGGTGGATAATAATGTTTAGTATAAAGCAAAGCTGAAATTAGACGGGTAATGAAACCAAATAAAAAAATTAAAATGAATCCGCAATAAAGGATATTTTTAAATCCAAACCAATCTAATATAAACGATAATAAAATAATTCCAATTATACTTATAGATTGAGTGATTAGATTTCTTTTAGCAAAATATTTACCTCTATTATTTTCAGGAACTATATCCCCCATTAATGAAAACCATGGAGGTGTCATAATACCTGCAAATAACATATATATAAGAAAAAATAATATTAAAATCCAAGTAAGAGATAATTGAAAAATATTAAATTGAAATAGTAGAGCGATAACTATAAAAAAAGGCCATATAGAGACTTGTCCTAGAATTCCTCTTAGTAGAACCGATTTTCTTGTTTTTTTTTCTATTTGATAAGAGCCAATCATTTGACCAATCGGCGAAACTAAATTTCCTAAGGATGATATTAAACCTACTTGAAACAATGAGGAATTGATATAAAGAGAAAAAGGTACAATATAATTATCTGCTATAACACTACTGAATACTCCAAAAGATCCTTCTGCAATTGAAATTTGCATCGTTTGTTTTTTGAGCTTTCGTTCAATGTGAAAATCAATGTAGTGATCTGGAGTTGAAATTTAAACATCAACCTATTATTTGTAAAATCAAGAATTTAACTATGCTTCATAATTAGTAAGAGTGTTGAGATACCATTGATGTAACAACGGAATATCCTCAATGTTACGAGACTTTTTCAATTTTTCTAAGAGTACTATTAATATTTTATCATTCCTTCTGATTGAATTCAAAGTCCTATCATCGTTGATCTCTATTAATTCATTAGAACTTGTGTCAATAAAATAAATGGAATACTTCTCAAATACTAGGGGATCTGAAATCAATTCATATTCAATTTCTTCTTTGATATCTTTAACAAATTGCTTAAAACTTCTTTCAATTGGTACCCATCCTTGAATATTTCTATTCTTTGCTTCATTAAAAAAAATAAATTTACCAATCACTTCATTTAAATTGGAATTTTTTGCATTCTCTATATTTTTCGTCATATCTTTACTTCAAAATTTTTTAGATATTAATTTTAAAAAATGAATAATAAAAGAAATATTTAATCTATTTTGTTTAATTTGGAAATGTTGGTTTTTCTGGAGTAAGTTTAATTTCTTCGTTTAGCTTGTTTTCCTAATTGCATTTTATTTAATAGAGGTAGCTGTTAACTTAAATAAAAGGGTTTTTAATGGAAATAAAAATATGAAATATTATATTTTATTTTTAATTAACTAGTATTCCATTCTGAAAATCCAAGAATACTACCACAAAAAGGACAATACCACATTTTTTTCCTTCTTGTATATTCACCTTTAAATCCTTGGAATTTTTGTCGCCTTTTTTTATCAACTTTAGTCGCATAAAAATCGTATATATGGAGTTCTTTTTTACAATGGGGGCATTTTGGTCTTATATGAGGGGCTTTATTGAAATCATAACCACAGTTAGGGCAGATTTGTTCAGAAATATCAAGTTCTTTTCCGCATTGCCAACATCCTTTATTAAACATAGGTTAATCATTTTTGGTTAAAAAATATTGAACTTCTAATATATATTAATAAGATTTAAACTACATTAATTTATATAGATTTCAATTGATATTTTTTAAGTAATGGATCAACTTTACAAATTTGTAATATTAAACCTTTTTAACCTAAAAAACCGTATTTTAATTAAAACAAAGAAGATCGCAAAATTAAAATGTCTGATGAAGAACTTAGGGATCAAATTAATAAGATAGCTGTACAAATAGAAAAAATTGAACAAACCGCAAAACAAAAGGAATATTATATCACAAATAAACTTAATGAGCAATTTAGTCCCAAAATTAATGAAATCGAAGGAAAATTGCTGCAACATCAAACAATTTTAAACGAACTTAATAAACAAATTGACGAATTAACATCAAAAAAGAAAGAATTATTACCTATTGTCAAGAATTTAGAGAATGAATTTAACAATCTGAAAAAAGAAAAAGATAAGTACTTAAATTCAAATTTAAAAGCAATTGAAAAAGAAAAGAAAACCAAGACAAAAGAGATTGATAGACAAATCAAATTACTAGAAAAGGAACTAAAAACAATTGGAACTAAATAAGTAAAATTCTTTGTTGTAGTTATTATATCGATTATGTTGAATTGATATTAAAATCCAAACTTCTATTATAGTTCATTATTTCAAACTATAAATAAGGGTATTTCATTTTTTGAACTATTGTTGAATGAGATTGATTTCGTATGAAAACCACAATTTATTACTTCTCCGGAACGGGCAATTCTTTAAAAATAGCAAAAGAAATTACTGAAAGGTTAGAAGATACTGAACTAATACCTATTGCTAAAATATGGGAAGAGAAAAATATTGAATCTAAAAATGAAAGAATTGGTTTTATTTTTCCACTATATTGGTCTGGATTGCCTAAGATAGTTCATGAGTTTATAGATAAAATAAATGTAACTAATTCGAATTATTTCTTTTCTGTTGTTACTAGTACGGGCGATATTAATGAACAACCCTTACAGCAATTAGATAGACTTCTTAACAAAAAAGCAAAAAAACTAAATGCGGGATTTTATGTAGATATGCCTAATAATTACATTCTAGGCTTTGATATTCATTCAAATGAACGCCAAAAAGAATTTTTCGAAAATTCGATCAAACAGGTAAAAAATATACTAGATATTGTAAATAAGCAAGAAGATAATATAACAGAAGAGATTCTTGGAAAGGATGTTAGTCGTAGTGCAAAATTAAATAAGAATTTTCGAGATTCTGTATATGAGAGTGACAAAGCTTTCCATGTAAATGATGATTGCAATAATTGTGGTATATGTGAAAAAGTTTGTCCTATGAATAATATTATTCTGAAAAGTGGGATACCAGAATGGCAACATAAATGTCAACAATGTTTAGCATGTATCAATTTCTGTCCTGAAAAAGCGATTCAATATGGAGAAAAAACTCAAAAAACCCAGAGATATTATCATCCAGACATTACATTTCGGGATATTGCTAAACAGAAATAACTAATAATTTTTTGATTGAAGAATCGATCAAGTTTTAAACGAACTTGTATTTATCTATATTCAAGTTATTTAACTAAATTAGAGTGTCATAAATGGTTTATACGCAATCTCCTGCATTAACTAAAGAAGAGATTGAATCTTTTATTGAGAAGGGAAAAATTGCTCGAATTTGTAGTATTAATAAAGATGGGACAATTCATGCAGTACCTGTATGGTATAACTATAATAATCAAAAAATTATAATCGGAACCCCCAAAGCTAGCCGTAGGGCAGGAAATATCAAGCGTAATAATAGTGTGACTGTTTTAATTGATGAAGTTGGACCACCGACTAGAGCTGTTATAATATATGGTAAAGCGAGTACAGATGAAATTAGTGATGAAGATGCTCACTCCATATTTAAAAAGTACATGTCTGAAGAAGAAGCAAAAGGATATTGGAAAGGATTATCTGAATTATCAGAATGGATAAAAATCATTGTGGAACCTATTCAGATTGCTTCTTTTGATTATAGCAAGGACACAAGATATTTAAGGGCAACAAAAAAATACACTTCCTGAAGCCGTTTCATTAAAGAAAATTTGGGAT
>JBHLLI010000208.1:0-4692 GCA_048885765.1 Candidatus Hermodarchaeota archaeon | reverse complement strand
ATATGTTCATTTCTAAACTAATTAAACACTTACTTCCTAAAGTTGAGGTATTACAAGAATATTCTGAAAATTGTTTTCGATTTTTTGCTGAAAAAGGCATTACTTCTATTCATGGTAATCTAGAGATTGAGTTTGGAAGAATCAAAATATATAAATCAATACAAGACAAGATCTTTCAAAATTGGTACGCTCTTATATCGACTGAAAAACCAGAAAAACTCAAGAAATTCAAAAAACCACCATTGGATGGCGGAAGGGCCGATAGTAAATTTAAGGTTGGAACTTTGAAGTTGTTCCTTGATGGGACTTTTGGAGCAAAGACGGCATGTATGTGGGAACCATTTTCCGATACCCCCGATTCATGTGGATTTTGTATAATCGATGAAAATGAGATTTATAGGAAAATGAAAATTGCTCATAACAATGGATTCCAAATAGCAATTCATGTGATTGGAGATAAAGGCAATAGAATTTGTGTGGATTTGTATAAAAGGCTTTTAACAGAATTTCCAAAAGAAAATCACCGACATCGAATTGAACATGCGTCCATGTTGACTGAGGATGTGATCAAGGACATGAAAGAACTAGGATTAATTGCTTCCTGTCAACCACCCTTTATTAATTCGGAATATAATTGGTTAGAAAAGAGAATAGGAAAGGAACGGTGTCAATATACATACCCTATGAAATCTATCATTGATGCTGGTATTGTCTTAGTATCTGGTTCTGATTGTCCAGTTGAAGACCCTAGTGTGATTATGGGGTTACACGCTTTAGTAAATCGAAATGGATTTGTACCTGAACAATGTATCTCAATGATGGCAGCATTAAAAACATATACGATAAATGCAGCGTATGCTGCATTTGAAGAGAATGTAAAAGGAAGTATAGAAATGGGTAAATTAGCTGATTTTGTTATTTTGGATAAGAATCCTCTTAATGTATCTAAGGACAAGATTAGGGATATTCAAGTTCTTGAAACAATAGTACGAGGGAAATCAATATTTAAAAAAAATGATTAAAATAATATAATCATGAATAAAATCTGCTTAAGTAAAATATATCTCGATATCAGAAATGGATTTTGGGACTATTTCACTAAAATTTTAGCCACTTAACACACGATTTTTAACAACATACCAAAATGAGTAGACAGAAATAGCTAAAAAGACGAAAAATATAACAATCAAAGTTATACTTAGCGTCCAGTTGACATATGGAATATATATATAAGTTCTTGGTATTAAATATACTTTTTCAATGCCCACCGCTACGATATATTGCCCGTTGGATGAAATTGTAGCCAAACCAACACCTGTGTTATAAGTCCATAAAGGGTTTGGATGCACATTTTCGAATAAATGGACATTACCATCAATAGTTCCCACGGTAATATATTGTCCATTGGATGAGATTGCTAAGTCTCTTATAGACCATCCTAGTGAATAATTCAAAAAAGGAGTACTACTTGTATTATTGAAAAGATATACCTTTTTACCCGACCAACTCCCAGCAGCAATATACTGCCCATCTGATGATATCAATGCATAATTCACAATTTCTCCTGCATTATAGATCCAAATAGGAGTATTGCTCGTGTTATTGAAAAGATAAAGTTTATGGTCCCTACTTCCTGCAACTATATACTGTCCATCTGCCGAGATATCTACAGAATACACACCATCTCCAGTCTCATAACTCCATATAGGTATAGGGCTGTCCTTTCCGAAGAGATAGACTTTTTTATCATTAATCCACCCTCCTGCAACTATATACTGACCATTGGATGAGATTGCTATCGATTTCAAGAAATCTCCCATTGTGAAGTTCCATAGAGGAGTACCACTAGTGTTATTGAAAAAATAGAGTTTATTATGATAATACCAATCTCCACCTGCAATATAATTCCCATCAGATGAGATCACAGCATAGGGTGCCCCAAAAAAATACCATAAAGGAGTAGAGTTGAATTTATTGAAAAGATATACCCTTCCATTGTCACTTCCTGCAATAATATATTGCCCATCAGAAGAGATAGAAACTAAATCTACATCTTCTTGCGTAGTGTAATTCCATAGGAGAGTGTCTTTGGTACTATTGAATAGATAAACATACCCCTCCCTGCATCCCACCACAAAAATTTGCCCATCAGATGAGATGTCTACAGAATACACCCTTTCTCCTACTTCATAGCTCCTTACTGTATTATTATTACCATTTACTCCAATTTTATTTACCGATAGACACATTCCATTTGGAATAATTATGTTGGTTATATTAATAAGCATAAGGGCGTAAAAGAATACCCAAATAAGAATTTGTTTAAGTAACTTGATTTTTCGCCTCAAAATAATCTCCTTTTGATTTTCAGTGTATCGTTAGCTAAATAGAAATACTCATATATAAATTGTTTGGGTTGAAATTCTTTCTTGTATATTTCTTGATGAAATCTATATCAATCCGTAAAATAAAGGTGTTCATCAAAACCTGTTTCAGCGATTAAATCTTGCCCTAGTTTTTGGATTGCCTTTTTTGTTGGATTTTGTAATATACGTCTCGCTATATTAATAACCTTTGCCAACTTAGAGTCTGGAAACTCTCTGACAATTTGATCATACCGACCAAAATTAATTCCAGCAGTGTATACTCCTGTACTTCCATGACCTGCTGCGCTACTAGTCTGCCAATGTTCAACTTTCACTTCAATATTGGATAAAAGATGGGAACAAAAGAACCATTCTAAATAAAGATTCATTCTTTTGGATTTTCGTTTTGTATCTCTGAGCATTTTTAATGCTCGATTTAATCTATCGGGGTGAATTTGCCTAAATACTCTTTCATAGCTGCCATTCATATTTTCTTTAACATGATCTTTCATAAGTTGCAAAATTTCTTCAACTTTCTTAGCTCTTTCTCCTGTTATTTCCTGTTCAATTGAACTAACATGTTGTTCAATTGCAGTCTGAGTTTGCTGGTTCCTATCAATAGATGCAGATTGAGTTCTTGAAATTTGTTGAGTTCTTGATGGAGGTCTGCTTCTTGTTTGTATTTCCTCAGGCATACTATAAATCTCTTTAGGTTGTAATGTGAATAAAACATCTAATTTTGAAGGATCTTGTCGTACTTCATTAAACTTTTCTTGTATTTCTTCATTAGAATATCCAATTGATTGTAAATAGAATGCTGAACTAGAAAGTTGGCTCTCTAATGCAGATGGGCCATTTTGCGTATTTCCAAACTCTTTTTCTATTTGTTCATCTGCTATCTTGCTAATCGATTTTTCTTTAATACTGTTTAAATTTAATGTCCCTAACTTTGTGAGGATATATTGTATTTGATTTGAAGTTAGATAATTTAAGTTGCCAGTAGGACCGATCATTAAAGAAATCTTTTCCATTTTCTTAAGTATTTCAACAAGAGCTTCTGGTGAATTCCCTTTTGATAATATGAGGAAATGTTCTAAGAAATTTTTATCAAATCCTGCAACAATTTTAAGATACTTTTCATCATATTTATTAAGATGCCTGTGCAATTGATTACCTTGGAGATCAGCTGGTAAATTAATTTGATATACCATAATATTATCCATAATCATATAAACATAGTCTGATTTTTGCATAGGCTTCTTTTAAGAAGAGTAATTTTACAAACAAAAATTTATATTCTTAATAATAAAATAAATTACGGTCTTAAATACTTTACATTATAGATATCTTCGATATTTATTTGCAATTTGTCTTGCTAATCTCATTTGTTCTTTTGTTTCTAAGCAACATGGTCTAAGTTTGCGAATCCACTTTACTGGATCGATCCCCTGTGGAATATAGCCATTAATAGCTGCCCATGCCACGACCATTATGCCAGTTCTTCCGCAACCCGCTACGCAATGCACTACTATAGGATCAATATTCACTCGAAATTTTGTAGTAATCTCAAAGAATTTTTCTAATTGAGAATCTGTAGGAGTTCCAAAATCAGGTATATTTATGTGAAAATATTGAAAATCAGGTGGAACTTCTTTCTGATAGTCAAATTCAGAGCAATTAATAATGACTTTTATACCTTCTTTCTTATATATCTCAAATAATGATGTATCTGGCCACCAAGAAGCAGCCATTTTATTCTTTACAATCCAAGTAAATGGTGTAGCTCTTTCGGGCATTCCATCCTTAGGCCAATACCATGGACGAACCATTAGATCAATCTACACAAAAAATTCATTAAATTTATCTGGGATAAGAAGGAATATTTAAAAAATATATTTATATTAAGATATTTATGAATCTATGGAAAGATATACCTCCTGGAGATAATCCTCCATTTATTTTAAACGCAGTAATTGAAGTTATAAGTGGTTCAAGAGATAAATACGAGTATAATCCTGAATGGGAAGCTTTTGTTTTGGATCGAGTTATTCCCTCATCTGTCATTTTTCCAGTAGAGTATGGCTTCATCCCCCAAACATGGTCAGATGATGATGATCCTCTTGATATAATGGTATTGAGTTATGAACCTCTCGAAGTGGGCTGCATTGTAAAAGTCCGAGTGATTGGCGCCCTAGTTATTGAAGATGAACATGGAGATGACCCGAAAATTCTTTCTGTTATAATTAATGACGCTAGATTTAGTGGATATAATGATATAATTGATGTGCATAAACATAAACTTAAGGAAATTCAAGAGTTTTACGAG
>JBHLLI010000207.1:0-4765 GCA_048885765.1 Candidatus Hermodarchaeota archaeon | reverse complement strand
AATTTATTGCTTAAAAGAAGAAACTAAATGGAAGATATTATTGAGCATCCTATTTTAGAGATTCCTGAAAGGAAAAATATTTCTTTCAGTTTTGATGGTAATAAATTAACTGGATTTGAAGGTATGGTTATATCTTCTGCGCTTTTTCTTAATAAAATAAAGACTTTTGGTCATCATGCAAAAGATAATAGTCCACAAGGTATATTTTGTGCTAATGGTCAATGTGCTCAATGTAATGTAATAGTAAATGGTATTCCAGTAAAAGCATGTATGACTCCTTTAAAAGAAAATATGATTATAGAAAGTTGCAATGGATTACCAGAGTTACCACCCATTAATGATGCCGTAACTGTTGGAGATTCTGAAATTATAGATACTGATGTACTTGTGATTGGTAGCGGACCAGCAGGATTATCAGCTACTAAGATTATAGGAGAATATAATATCAATGTAATTTTAGTTGATGATAAAGCCGAACTTGGAGGCAAATTAGTGCTTCAGACACATAAGTTTTTTGGATCTCAAAAAGATGTATATGCTGGAAAACGAGGAATAGAAATCGCAAAAATATTGGGAAATTCTATTAGAGCTTTACCAAATGTCAAAATTTGGTTAAATTCTGTATGTTTGGCAGTCTTCAGTGATGGCTTAGTTGGAATTCTAAAAAATAATGCGGAATATTTATTGATAAAACCTAAATACTTACTAATTGCTACTGGTGCTCGAGAAAAAATGTTAGTTTTTCCAGGAAATACTTTACCTGGTGTATATGGAGCCGGTGCTTTTCAAACTTTAGTAAATCGTGATTTAATAAAAGCAGCTGATGAAATTTTTATTGTTGGAGGAGGAAATGTTGGATTAATTGCTGGATATCATGCTATTCAAGCAAATATTAATGTAGTTGGCTTAATTGAAGCATTACCTCAGTGTGGAGGTTATAAAGTTCATGAAGATAAACTTAGAAGATTGGGGGTACCAATCTATACGAGTCATACAATAATTTCTGCCAACGGAGAGAAATCAGTAGAATCAGTAACGGTTGCTCAAATTGATAAAGATTTTAATATTGTATCCGGAACAGAAAAAACTTTTCCTTGTGATACAATTTTAATTGCTGTAGGTTTGAACCCTGTTGACGAATTTTACCTTAAAGCAAAAGAATTTGGATTTAATGTTTGGGTAGCTGGTGATGCTCAAGAAATTGCAGAAGCATCTGCAGCTATTTTTACGGGAAGAATTGAAGCACTGAAGATTCTGCAACAAAATAGAATTAAAATTTCAGAAGATATTAATGAATTAGAAAAGTTTGCAGAAATAATGAAGGCAAAGCCTCCCCATCCAGTCAATCTTGATATAAAATTTAAAGAAGAAGGTATATATCCTGTTTTTTATTGCAATCAAGAAATCCCTTGTAATCCATGTACTACGGTTTGTGATCAAGAACAAATTGAAACTGTAGATGATTTGATTACTAAATTACCGTATTTTAAAGGCAATCAGGATTGTATTGGATGTGGGAAGTGTGTTGCGGTTTGCCCGGGTTTAGCAGTAGTATTAATTGATTATAGGAAAGATAAAGAAAATCCGTATGTAACTTTCCCATTAGAACTCACAGAGTCTAAATTAGAAAAAGGGCAAGAAATGATTGTTGTGAGTAATGAGGAGGAATTAGGAAAATTTGAAATTCACAGAGCTCGAATATTGAAGGAATTTCCAAAAACTCAACTTGTAACCATCAAATTACCCTCCGAAATAGCTAAAAAGGCTGTAGCTATAAAGCAATTTGAAACCATATTCACTGAACCAATTGATTTATATCAGAAATCAATTACTGACGACGAAACTATTGTATGCAGATGTGAAAGAGTATCAGTTGGAGAAATTAGAAAATGGATACAATCAGGCGTAAGAGATTTTAATGAATTAAAAGCTTTAACTAAGGTGGGAATGGGAGCATGTGGAGGTAAAACATGTACAGCCCTCATCGAAAGAATATTTAGAGAAGAAGGAGTGAAGATTGAAGAAATTACCCAAGGTACAAAAAGACCTTTATTTATTGAAGTCCCTATGGGTATATTCGCTAATGCAAATAATAAAAAGGAGCAACTCTAATGGTTGAGTACGATGTTATTATCATAGGAGCTGGAAGTGTAGGAGTTCCAACTGCTTTAGCTACAGCAAAAGATGGTCTCAAGACCTTAGTTATAGATTTTCTGCCATCAGTTGCTCAAGCGGATAATAAGCATGCCATTGGAGGTATTAGGGCAACTCATTCTCATAAAGGAAAAATTTGGTTGTGCCAAAGATCAATTGATATTTTCTCAAGTTGGGAAGAAAAACATGGAGATGACATTTGGTGGTCTCAAGGCGGTTATACGTTTTTAGCTTATACCAAAGAGCATGAGAATTTATTAAAAGATACTGTAAAACTTCAGAAAAGTTTTGGATTAAATATTAATTTTGTAGATGCTGAGAAAATAAAAGAACTAATCCCAGGAATTTCTGAAGATGGCTTATTGGGGGGAACATATAGTCCAGAAGACGGAAATGCATCACCACTATTATCCTTACATTCCTTTTTTCGTAAATCAAAAGACTATGGGGCGATTTATCACTTTAATGAAAAAGTAATTGATATTAAAAGGGAAAACAATCAAGTGGTTGGGGTGAAAACCAATTATGCTACATATACTACGAGATCCATTATTAATGCTGCTGGAGCTCATGCCAAAGAAATTGGTAATATGGTGAATTTAGATATACCAGTAGCACCAGAGTCTCATGAAGCAGGTATAACCGAACCTGTTAAAAAATTTTTTAATCCAATGATCGTGGATATTAGACCATGTTCTGATTCTATTTGTGGAGATTCTAAAAATTATTATTTTTATCAGAATAAAGAAGGAAAAATTATTTTTTGTCTAACTCCAAGCCCCAATATATTAGGAACCGATCGTAGAGAAACAAGTTCATTTTTACCTCAAATTTCAAAAAGAATGATCCAACTTCTACCACGCTTGAGAAACATAAAAGTACGAAGAACATGGCGAGGTTTGTATCCTATGACGCCGGATGGCAATCCAATCGTTGGTAAAGTAAATGAAATTGAAGGATATATTAATGCTGTAGGATTGTGTGGACAAGGCTTTATGTTAGGTCCTGGTTTGGGTGAACTTCTTAGCCGTATTTTAACAGATAAAACCACCAGTAGGGATAAAGAGATTTTAGATACTCTGGCTTATACTCGTGATTTTGGTATAGAAGAAGAATTAAAGTAATTGGAGGTCGACTAAGATGAGTTTTGATATTTTAATTAAAAATGGGAGAATAATTGATGGTACAGGAAATCCTCCGTTTAGAGGAGAAATTGGAATTTTTGATGATACAATAAAAACAATTAAGCATAGAATTTCAGAAGAGGGCATTATAGAAATTGATGCATCAGGAATGATTATATGTCCTGGTTTTATTGATATGCATTCTCATACCGATTTTTATTTACCAATGTATAGTAAGATGGATGCTGCTATTCATCAAGGAATTACCACTGCGGTTGTGGGAATGTGCGGAGAAGGATTAGCTCCAATTCCTCCTGATAAAATAGATTTATTCAAAGAATTATTTAAACCTCCTATGGGTGGAGAAATAAAAATAAATTGGAATACATATAAAGAATACCTTGATGCGATGGATAGTAAACGATTTCCAGTAAATTTAGTATTTGCAGTCGGTTTTAGCACGATTAGAATTGCAGGAGGTCCAGGTTTTGAAAATCGCTCTCCTAAAAACGATGAACTTAAACAAATGAAAAATTACGTAGCTGAAGCAATGAAAGCAGGAGCTTTTGGTATGAGTACTGGTCTAATTTATGCCCCACAAGTCTATGCAACCACTGATGAAATTATTGAACTTGCCAAAGTGGTTGCGGAATATAACGGTCTTTATTTTTCTCATATTCGAGGTGAAGCAAATACATTAATCAAGGCAGTGGAAGAATTTATTGAAATCGTTGAAAAATCTGGATGTGTCGGAGGTCAAATAGCTCACCATAAAGCTGCTGGGAAAGAATATTGGGGATTAAGTAAAGAAACCTTGCGTCTAATAGAAGATGCTAACAAAAGAGGGATAAGTATCACCTTCGATCAATACCCATATAATCGCGGACAATCTGATCTTGCTTCTACACTTCCTGCTTGGGCTCGTGAAGGAGGTAAGGAAAAAATTCTCGAAAGATTGAAAGATAATAAAATACGAGAGCAAATAAAAAGTGATCTCCAAAAAGAGTCAACTGAGTGGGAAAATTGGATTAGAATTAATGGTTTTGAACATTTATACATAACATTCTTTAAGAAAAAAGAATGGAAGGAATTCGAAGGTTTAAGCGTTGATGAAATTTCTAAAAAAATGGGAGATAATGATGTTTATAAAACCTTTTTTGATATTCTATTAGAAGAAGATGCAGATGTACCAATAACAATTGAATCTATGGATGAAGAAGATATACGCAGAATAATGCAAAATCCTTACCAGATGTTTGGAACTGATTCAGTAGCAATGTCTCTCTTACCTAAATTTAAAATATTTCATCCTCGGACTTTTGGAACATTTCCAAAAGTGCTAGAAAAATATGTTCGAGAAGAAAAACAATTAACTATTGAAAATGCTATTAGAAAAATGACTTCTTTTCCCGCTCAAAGGCTAGGATTAAGAAATAGAGGAATATTAAAGCAATGCATGAAGGCGGACATTGTTATATTTGATCCTG
>JBHLLI010000206.1:0-4919 GCA_048885765.1 Candidatus Hermodarchaeota archaeon | reverse complement strand
TGATATATAAAGTTTTGGATATCAAAAACCTTATATATTGATATTTTAAATCTTCTACTCCATGATTTTAAAAAAGAGGATTTAGGGATTTAAGGATATTTTGTTACTTTTATTCTTTTTCAAGATGAAATTAGTATTAAAATACTTCCACAACGAGTTTTATTTTTTCCCAAATTTCAAATTTTCAATTCGTTGGTCAATTTCATTAACAAAATTTTCCAATTTAATGACTATTTTTGATAAAACCAGTTTTCTTTTTGAGAGAATTTTGAGTTTTTCTTCTTTAGTCTTCCCAATTAGACTAGCATCATCAATTAAATCTGGACCAAAAAAATCTTCAAAATCTTTGGGAAGAGATAAATTAGTCAATCCTATTGTTGACATGATCATAGAAAGGAGCGATTTTCGCATGTTTTGCTGCCTTTCAAGAAGCATCTTTAGAGTTTTTCTGCCTTTTTCAGTAATTTCATAAACTTTCCGCTCTCGTTTTCCTTCCATCTCTATAGTAAATTCAATTAAACCCTTTTCTGTTAAAGAAGAAAGATGTGGATATAAAGAAGAAGCTGTAGGATTCCAAACTCCATAAGTATCCTCTGTGATTGTTTGCATTAGGCTGTATCCGTGGGAAGGACCTTTCTCTAAAGCTAGTAATATCAATGTACTAATATGTCCTTTTTTCATCGACTGCTCAATTGCATCTGCTATGACATCAATTTTTTCACTATTTTTTTTACTCATAATTAAAAATCCTACTTATCTCAAAAAAAAAACAATATCAATTATAGATATATCAAATTCCGTAATAAATATTAATTTTTAGACTATGATTGCTTGTGAGGAAAAATCTCAGAAAAAAATTTAAAATTCTATATTATGTTACATTAGTTTTCTTTTTCTTCCTTGATTTTGAAGATCCTCCTCCTAATCCTGAGATATTAAAATCAGAACCTCCACAAGCAACTCCGAGTGCTATGATAATGAGTACTACTACTAGAATTACTATGGCTATAATTAAAGCTAATAACAATATCCCTTCTATTTTAAAAAAGATTAACAACCAAGGCTCTTTTTCATTTTTCTGAAGAGCCTTGGAACCATAAAACATAGTTGTAAGAGTAATAATTAAAATATAAGCTAAAGAAACAGGAACGGTCAATAGAAAATTCTGAATATTAAATATCAAAATGAAAACAATTTCAACTAAAGTTGTGCCAATTAAAAAGAGAACAACATGAAGCCATATATTTCCTTTAGCAAAATAATTTTCTCTCAAGATTACACCAATAAAGCAATTGATTAATAAAGCTCCAACAGAGAGGCTTACAAACATGTGAACTTGAGGTAATAATTCTGTTATCATTATAATAGGGAGACTTAGAATCCCTGCAATAAGACTAAATAAGAAAAATATAAATAGACCTAATTTGATTTTATTATTTTTTGCTGCAAAATATAGTGAAGTAAATAGAATTGCTTCAATAACCACCATAATGGAGTAAAAAGCTATAAAAATTACATTAAAAGTAATGTCAATAAAAATAATACTAAAAATGATCTCACTAATTAACCAAATGATTGATCCTGCTAAAATTGTGGGGAGTACTTTTTGTAAAAAGATACTTCTTTGATTTGAATTAAGAGTATATTTTGTTTTATTTTTAATAGACTTAACATCCTCCCCTGTGGATTCAGTCTTTTTTGAAACATCCTTTGAGATTGGAGAACCACAATTAACACAAAATTGAGAATTTTCTTCTAATTGACTCCCACAGTTAGCACAATATTTTACCATTTGGATTCATCTAAAACATATGAAAATTAGATGTTATAATAGAAAAAAATAAAGTTAATAAATATTAAGATTTTTAAGTTTATTCAGTCCTTTTTGGGATGAGATCTGGCTTCATTAATATGATGAGAGAAAGAGGAATTATCCAAATTAATATTGAAAATAGGAGCATCCACTCCAATAAAGGAGTGCTATCTATTAAATTTAGAATAGCAACTATTAGTGGCCCTAATATTCCATATATCCCAAGTATTTTTGGAATTTTCGTATCATAAAAAATGATTATCCACCCCATAAAAAATGCACCAAAAGTAAAACCCCCAAAAGCAAGATATGACATAAGCCCATGTGGTCCCATTCCTAAAATTGACAAGAAATCATAATCCCGATCTGCACTGAATATCCCTACTCCAATATAAGCAAAATTACCTATAATACTGAACAAAAAAGCATAACTGCTTAACCGAAAACGTAATCGTGAAAAGTGTTCTCCCCTTACTTTTGTTCTTTTTGGTAGAGGTGCTAGCAATTTTTCCATATAGTAAGTGAGTGGAATAGTCATTGTTCCAGCTACTATACAAGCTATATCATATAAGTATGGAGCAGGTGTGTGATTAATTGAGCCAAGGTCTGAAATCCAATTGTCCCAAATGGTATATCCGTCTGGATCGAGTAATGCTGCTACGATAACTCCAATTAGGAGTAATAAAATATATCCAAACATAACACACATAGCACTGATTTTTACAACTTCAAAATTTGTAGCAAAATTGTAGAGTTTTGCCCTAAATTTATTTATTGATTCACGAATTGTCATAATAGTGTTCATTTTATAATTTTATTGATAATATTCAGTTTAAATTAATATAAATTTAATGATAATTTAGAATCTGGAAAAAAAGTTTTAAAAAAAATTAGTTTAGAATTAGAATTTCATTATATCGGTCTTAATTCTGGTTTTCGCATTATCATAAGGGCAAGAGGTATAATCCAAAGAAGAATTGAGAATAATAGGATCCATTCCCATAATGCTTCCATTGTAAAAAGAAAAATAAACAACATTGCAGGAGGACCTATTATCCCATAAATTCCAAATATCTTTGGTATTTTCATGTCATAAAGCACAATAATCCATCCAATAAAAAAAGCTCCAAATGCAAATCCTGAAAATGAAAAAAAAGAAAAAACATCATGAACACTAGCAAAATCTAATAAAGGAGGATTTCGATCTTCACTAAAAATTCCCACAAAAATATAAGCTAAATTTCCCATTAAGCTAAAGAAAAATGCATTGCTACCTAGCCTAAACCTTAAGCGAGAGAAATGTTGAGTCTTGAAATTCTTTCTTGTGGGTAAAGGAGCAAATAGATTTTCAACGTAAAATGTTAAAGGAATTGTCATAATTCCTGCGAATACACATGCAATATCAAATATAATCGGTACTGGAGTATAATTAATTCCACCTAAATCTGAAATCATCCGCGTCCAAATTGTATATCCATAAGGCCCCCATATGGCTGCTATAATTACTGCAACAAAAAGAAGCAAAAGATAAACAGATACTACGATGATTGAAGTTCTCTTGACAAACTTGTAATTAGTAACCACATTATAGAATTTAGCTCTAACTCTATTAATTGACTTACGTACTGTCATAGTATTTGTCTTAATAATCTCTTATTAAAATATTATTGATAAAAGGTTATTAATGAGAAGATAAGTATAAATATTATATGAAAAAGAAGTATTTTGAAGCTAATAAAGAACTCTGGGACGAGTTTGCGAGGATACATTTTAAACTCGATGGTGGATTTTATAATGTTAAAGCATTTTTAAACGGACAATCTACTCTAAAATCTTATGAATTGAAAGAAATGGGAAATGTCAATGGCAAATCCTTATTACATCTTCAATGCCATTTTGGTCTTGATACACTATCTTGGGCGAGAGAAGGGGCAATAGTAACTGGAGTTGATTTTTCTAGTGAAGCTATTCGATTAGCTAAACTGTTAGCAAAACAAGTTAACCTTGAAGCTAATTTTGTTGAATCAAATATTTACGATTTACCCAAGGTTCTTTTTGAAAAATATGATATAGTTTATACTTCAATTGGGGTACTCTGTTGGTTAAACGATCTTAAGGAATGGGGGAAAACTATAGCCAATTTCCTGAAAAAAGGTGGATTTTTTTACATTGCTGAAAATCATCCATTTTCACATATTTTTGATAATGAGAGCGAAGATCTTGACGAGCTAAAAATTTATTATAATTACTTTTATGATTCTAAACCAATGGAATTTATTGCTGATGGAACATATGCTACAGATGTGGTCAAATTTAAACCAAAAAAAGAATACGAATGGAATCATAGTATGTCGGACATAATCAATTCTCTAATTGAAGCAGGCTTGAGAATTGAATTTCTAAATGAATATCCATTCTCTATTGGGAAGAGATTTTCGTTTTCAGAGCTTGGATCTGACGGCTTTTTTCGATTGAAAAATCAAAAAGCAATTATACCTCTTTTATTCACACTTAAGGCTGTTAAATAAACTCTTAATTTATATTACCAGTCGATTTTCAAATGAAATTTATTGTTATTGCACCACCTTTTAAATAGAATGTTGAACTATTTAGCAGAAATTTAATGATTAAAAGTATAAAAAGTGATTTTGATTGTCAAAATGTCCATATTGTAAAGAAAACCTTGAATTAGCACTCGAAATAAAGCCAACTCCCATCAATGACAAGTTTAAAAGTGATCTATTAAATACTTACGAGAGTTTCATAGATATCCAAGCTGAAGTTGTGCCATTTGGTGGAAAGATGATAAAAAGAATGGCAAAATATAGTCTAAAATTCGTTGACCGATATTTAGATCTAATTGGAGCCATACCTTTAATTGTACACTCTTGCTCAAAATGTGATTCAGTAATAACCGCTGAACCTTTGATAGATTTAATGAGTTCAACCAGTTCAGGCTCATCTTAAATCAATTATTTCAAAAAAAATATTACTATTTTTTTTTCTTAAACATCTCTTCTGAGGTTTTACAATATCATTGGGGAACAATGTTTTAATTTGATAAAGTATTTGACAAAAATTTCATTGAAATCTACCTCTGAATTTA
>JBHLLI010000205.1:0-5015 GCA_048885765.1 Candidatus Hermodarchaeota archaeon | reverse complement strand
CATCTCTCTTTAAGAAGCAAATAAAATATAATGAGAGAGAACTTATCCAAGAGTTTAGATCTTTAGTTGTTAGTATTATTGATGCATTTTTTAATGAAATTGAATTAAAAATAGAAGATTTGATATCCTTTGCCGAGATTCAGATGGAATCTAAAATAAATTTTATAAAAAATCATATTGAAAAATTTAAAAAATATTCAACAGAATTAAATTTTCTATTAAGCTACGTGTTGAGACATTCTACAATTAATCGTTATATCAAAGATGAGCCCGATAAAGAAATTAGTGATCCCGTCAGCTTTGCAAATAGATTCCACAGGTTTTTGGAAAAAAGAATTGGAGGAATTAACCTAGAATGGAAGTATTATATCTTAGATTGGATTATAGATTATTCTAAGAAATATTTAAGACCGGAAGAGCAAAGAGTTTGGAAATTAGATGAGGTGTATAATGATTTTATAGGATATTTTGAAGAAAGAGAAGAAAACGAACAAAAAATCGAAAATTTCCTAATATTTTTAGATACATATATTGCTAAGCTAACCAATCCAGAAGAAAAAAATCTATTATTTGAGTTTTATAAAAATTATGAATCAAGCATAGGTATTAATACTGAATTTCCAAAATATGTCAGAAATAGCATTAAAAATGAGTTGAATATCCTTAATACTCAGGAAGAAAATCTTATTCCTTTTAATTTCCTTAATTTAGAGGACAGTGAAACATTTTATGATTACATAAAAAACACGGAATTAAAGTATTTTTCAAAATTAGTGCCACGACCTTCAACTGTTATTCTAAAACATATATTAACAAATGAAGAGCGAGAATTATTTAACGGGGATTTGTTTCATGTATTAGATTTCAAATTTTGGCATAATAATGCTCGGTTTGAATTATCAGATAATTTTAAAGAAGTTTATAGAGAATGGGTGAAAGAATTATGATTAGTGGTGTTAAAAGGAAAACTACAGCAGTGGAAAGTACATTTAGATTTTTTCAAACAGTTGATTTAATAATTTCACATTTTAAAAGAGAAGCTGACAAAAATAAAATATTTGAGCTTGTTAGTCAGAAAACTAGTTTTAATGATTTATTGATTGCTACTGCGACTATTCACATTTACCATAATTTAGGAATTCGAGTTCAGAAACTCACGGATAAAGATAGATTCACTTTCGACTCCACAAAAAACCTAGAAATCACTGAAAAGAAAATTATTATTGATGAGGTCAATTCACTATTAAAAGATTCCTTGAAATTAGAAGTAAATCTTTTAAACAAGATAATTGATTTAGAAAATAGATTTCTTTCATTTTTGATTGAAGAAAGAAAAGAAGAAGTTCAACAAATCCATAAAGAGCATATGTTAAAAGATCTAGAAAGCTATATAGAACATGAATTGCAAGAAATCATAATAAATTATCCTCAATTTTACTTTTATGATTTAATAGGGGATATGATTGGTCTTAATAACGAAGTTAAAAGAGATATTCTCGAAGAATCTGCTGCATTTAAGGATATATCTGTAGAATTAGAGAAAAAACTAGAATTAGAAGAAAAAGAAGATAAATTCATAGAATTAGCTACTTTAGGACGCCTAATAGATAAAATCCGGACCGATTTTGAATTTAAATCATATAAAGAATTGCAAATTGAAGCAATGCCGGTAAGAATGATAAAGAGAAAGATACTAGACCACAACTTTAACAGGTTTCCGATATCAATACCAGGTTTAAAAGTATTTATTGACGCAAATAATCTAAAAAAAGACCTCATTTATAAAATGGAAAGTGCTCTTGAAGAAAAAATCAATTATGACCAATTTGAGGACAAAATTCTTAGTTTTTTAAAGTTTGCATTAATAAGAAGACTCAAGGAACATCCAAACGATTTTATCTACTTCTTACAATGTATAAATGAGTGTGGTTTTGATGATATAATTTATACTCTAAAGAGGTATGGAGTATTCAATATTCTACATCTATTAAATGCTGATGAAGATCTTGCTGCTCAAGTAAAAAGGAATATGGTTAGATACAATATACAAAAGCTAGATATTATATCTTTAAATGACCCTAACCAAAACTTAATATATTTAGCAAAAAAAGCACTTTCAGAAGTTAATTTTGAAGATGTTAAAAATTTTTTAAACAGAGCTGAAGATATCAGTGAATTTGAATTAATGAATATTTTAAGTCAAGATCCTGAGAAAAATCAAGCATTATTAAGATTTTTAGAAGAAAAAGCAAGAATAAATATTAATAATCTCCGTCAGTACATTAGAAAAAAGCAAGTCATTGATAAGGTATTTTTTGGTGAATTAAAACTTAAAAATTATTCTCATATATTATTTATATTAGAATTTGAAGAAATTCTGAATAGAATCGCCAGGGATATTTTCTTTTATATTTTATCCAAAATTCTAAGGCAATTAAGTAGAATAATAGAAGTATATTCTAAAGTGTCGAATGATAGATCTCTATACTTGCTAGCGTTAAAAAAAATTGACGGAACAACTGATTCAGAAGAGTGGATAAAAGTCAAACTTGAAGAATTGATTATTGAGCGACTAAATAAGAGACAAGAAGAACTTGTTACAGTTTTTAACGCAAATAATCAACCATTTCTAGTTAATGGATTTATATTGGCAAGAGTAATGGAGTCTTCTTTAAAGGATGCTATGTCTGAATTAAGAAATAATCCGAGTCTAATATATCAATATGTTGCTGATTTAAAATTAAAATCTGATATTATCTCTCCAATTTCCTATTGTATAGGATATGATATCATAAAGAGATTTGAAAATAGTGAAGCAAGTCGTAAAGCAGAAGTAGAACGAATAATTGAAACAAAAGAGAAAATAAAAGAAGAGAAAGCTAAAAAAATTCGGGAAGTACAAGAAGTAAGCACTTTAAATTGGATTGAACGTAGAATTACAAGTTCACTTATGAGGATTACTAGCCCCGGAATTAACCCAAATCAGTTATATTGGCAGGAAAAAGATACTAAAATAGCCACAGATAATATTAAACTTCATAGCGAATTAAGAGGAGAACCTATAGAGTTGATTTCAGAATTTTTCA
The DNA here is from genome assembly GCA_048885765.1 of Candidatus Hermodarchaeota archaeon. Taxonomy (GTDB): domain Archaea; phylum Asgardarchaeota; class Lokiarchaeia; order Sigyniarchaeales; family SOKP01; genus Loki-b32. The sequence continues at coordinate 1,929 of JBHLLI010000205.1, read as the reverse complement.
ATTTTGCCATGGAGAAAATTAAAAATTTTGGACCAGAGATTAAACTTCCTGATTACGGAAAAATAAAGGAGATGGTTAATGACATAACTGAGAAAACCCTAATGAAACGGCTTAAAATCGCTCCTTCTACTGAACAGAAGAAGAATTTACTCGATGGAGAACGATATGAAATCGGGAATCAGGTTGCTGTAAAAATTGGTAAGTTCCTTGATAAAGCATTATATACCAAATTCAAAAGTAAGAAGTAAGTTCATTTCTCAATTTATTCTTAATATTTTATCCCATTCATTTGACTTATTATTTTAAAACTAATTTGTGAAATGAAAAAGATATTAAAATATTCGTTCTTTACTTTACTAAATTAGAAAGAAATGATAGATTCTTATGGCTTCAGTATTTTCTTGGATTAAAAAAGAAATCGGATATATACTAAGTTCCTTACCGCAAATAATTAGAGCATTATTGCTTGTTGGTTTTGCTTCTAGTGGATTAGGATGCGCAATTTTTTTAAGATATTTAGGATATAACGGTACCATTATTACATTTGTTAGTATTATTATTGAGTTTATCGGCCTCCTATTGTGCTATTTCCTAATACGAAGATATTTAAAAACCGAAGAAAAATCAGAACCATCTACTTCTAAAGGTAAGAAGCTCTAATAATAGAATTTTTTTAAATGAATGTCTCCCATGGGCGTTCATCAATTTGCTGTGAAATCAAATATTCTTTTATATCTTCACTCAAAATATTTGGATCGTATTCCCAGGCTCCTTGTCTATTAAATGAAACGCACTTAACTTTTTTAATATTTAATTTAGATTTAATTAAAAAGCCATACATGGCAACTTGAGGGAGAGAAAGCAAAAAATTGCCTTCTGGTTTATAATCAACCACTTTAATAACATCATTTTCTATTTGAATCAAATCAATATGACCTGTAATCGCAAAATTTTCTTTTTTATCCCATATCGGAACCTCTATTGCAACAGCATCCCTATCCTTAATTAAAATATTTTTCAATATTGGATCATGCCCAGGAACCCCCGGAATATCATTTTTTTGATAGTTTTCAAAAACTTTTTGAGCATACATGGGCAATTTTGCTTCCGAATCATAATATCGAATTTTGCCAGATCTAATTAAGGTTTTGCTGAAACTTCTAATAAAAGCAGATTTTAAACCTTTAATTTTAAATTGAGACACTCTTGGAAATTCTCTTGAATTGAATAACCTATTAGGGATTACTCCTTCGTATGCTCTTTTGAAATGTACCTTCAGCCTATTTAATTCATCTCGATTAGAAATAATTTGAGAGTATTTTTCCTTATGATGCTCCTTATTCCAATTAAATGAATAAGGAATATTTTGATGGATGTAAGTCTTAATCTTAAGATTGAACAATATTAATACTCTCTTTTTATTAACCAAATCTAACTAATATAGTTAATATAAATCCTAAATTAATTTAAAGAATTTCACTTATTAAAAACAATATGTTAACAATTTATTAATTTATTTAATTTACTTAACCCCTTTAATCCGACATAAAAGTAGTTTGACAAGCAATGTAAAATTCCTTCCTAAATTACTTCTTCTTTAAATACTTGATTACAAAATTAAAAATGTATTATGCTAAGATCAAAAAAATTTGATTCAAAATCTTATTTAAATACAAATTATGCTTCTTTTATTTTTATATATTTGGTATATTCATCCGTTTTTGTCTTTCTTAACAATTATTTTCCAATTCTGTTTTTTGATGTATTAGATATTAACAGAGTCATCTTAGCATTAATGCAATTTCTCGCTTATTCTATTTTATTATTTCGTCCAGTCTTTGCAGCAATAACTGATAAGTTTAAAATTAAAGGTTATCAGAGGAAGTATTACATATTATTTTCTGGATATTGTCTAGCGCTATTATACAT
>JBHLLI010000204.1:0-5040 GCA_048885765.1 Candidatus Hermodarchaeota archaeon | reverse complement strand
GCCTATGAATTCATGATGAATAGAGTTTTAGAAGCGATAAATTATGCTGTTGAAATTGCTTCAGGTGGGGCAATTTTACTTGATTTAGAGACTACCATTTATAATACTGGAAATATCTTTGAACTTTAACACCAAATAATCCTTGTAAAAACTGGACTCTCTAAATAATAAATAATAATATAACTATTTTTCATTCAAGAAGTAAACTTAAGAATTTATCATTATGAAGAATGAAAAACTGGAAATGAAACGTGAAGTTTGGGATTATATAAGACAATATAGACAAGCACCTTTCAAAAAAAGATACCAAGAACTAACTCTAGAAAAATCACCTAAAATAATAGAACAATATAATGAAAAAATTATAAATAAAGTATAAAAAAATTATTTGGTTTTTAGAGTCTCTTCTGCTCTGTCTATTTTCTTATTAGACCATTCCTTAACTTTAGCTATTAATTCCATCTTATTATTTGGTCTATTCATTTCAACTGGTTCTTTAATATAACCTTTATTTAGAGCATTATTGTAGACTTCTTCGCCAATTTCAGTTCTAACTATTACTGAAGTTAACTTTTCTGGTGAACCAATACCACCAAAAGAAATATCCGCATAAATATTAGAAAAATCAGGACATGCATAACATGCAGAACGACCTATTTCGTGTAAATCTGAAAATGGAATGGTTAAGGTGTTTCCATTTTTAAAATATAAAATAAGATTTTCTCGTATATTCATACTTTCGACTTCTTTAAATGAAAAATTGAATTTTTCTTCTAGTTTTTTTCTATCCTCATCATGAAATGAGAAATTTAAATAACAAAACAGACCGATAGTATATTTAACTATATGAGCAGGAAGGATGCTTAATGCCTGCATTTTTCTAATTGAATTGATTTGGCAGGGAGTACCAACTAGTGCTATATTCAACAAATCAGAACTTCTGACCTTATTCAACGCTACGTTTGCTGGTATAAATGTGTTATAATTTTCCAATCCCACGACTTGGCTAGAAAAATCAAAATGAGAACCTGCAGCTTCGATTAAATCTTCTTTATTGGTGGCTAAAAAGGATGTTCTATTAAATGGTCCCTTCCTTTTGCAAACTATTGCGCCATCAATTAACTTATTGTCAAGTAGATAGCTTAGAATTGCTGTAACCGCACCACCATCCGTTGCTCGATTTCTAATCTCTTCAGATGTAGCATGACATGAAGAAATTTTTATTTGATTTCCTATAGGAGGATCATAATTGTATTTTTTATTTAACTGTTCATTTAATACATGAGTTTGAGGACACACAAAATAGCAAATTCCACATTTTAAACATTTTTCTTTGTTTACATATTTAGGAGGCCCTGATTCTGACATTTCAATTGCTTTAATCTCGCCTGCAGAGCAGAAGCTTACACAGCCTCCACACTCACCGCAGAGACCTTGGTTGTGTACCTCTATTATTAAATCTTCAAATGTTTTTGAAACTGGACTAGCAGCCATTCATTTTTCACCATTTTTAAGTTAATTTTAATTTAATATTCATCTGGTAGTTCTTTAAGCTCAGCAAGAGAAAAAACTGGACCATCTGTACAGATAAATTTATTTCCGATATTACAACGCCCACATTTCCCGATCCCACACTTCATTCTTGCCTCTAGGCTGTTCAAGATTTGTTCTGGGCCCCAATTCAACTCTTCCATAACCGCAATTGTAGTTTTAATCATTATCGGTGGACCACAGACAACAGCGATAGCATTTTCAGAACTTGGAGCAACTTTTTTAACAATAGGAGCAACAAATCCTACTTCTTCTTTCCATCCCTCTGCTTCACGATCAATGGTTAATACTACCTTGATATCATCTCGTTTCTTCCAATCATCTAATATATCTTGGTATAATACCTCTCCTGGGTCTCGGTTTCCATAGATGACTGTTATATCACCATAATCTTTACGATTTTTCTCATCAAGCAAGTAGATAACCAGTGAACGTAGAGTAGAAAACGCGAAACCTCCTCCGATGACTACAATATTCTTCCCCTTCATCTCCTCTACTGGCCAACCATTACCACATGGGCCTCTAACACCAACAACATCTCCTACCTCACACGTATGAAATGCTGAAGTTACTGTTCCCATCCGTTTAATAGTGAATTTAATGGTTCCCTCCTCAGTTGGAGATGATGCAATCCCAATTGGGCATTCTCCTTTGCCAATTATACTAATTTCAGCGAATTGACCTGGAATGTAATCAAAATTCTTGTATTCTTCTTCTTTATTAAATTCCAATTCAATAGTCTTGATATCATTTACTTTATTCTCAGAGACTATTGATTTAACCTTCGTAAGATAAGGTATATAAGGATTAGGCACTTACTTTTTCACCCTCCTTCTTTTCTATTTTTTTTATTTTCTCAATTTTTGCTAAATGGTCTCGAAGATCATTATTAGCTGGACATACCATAATACACCTACCACAACCAACGCAACCAAGCATTTCATAATTTGCGGGATAATAACTAAATTTATGCATTATTCTATTGCGGCATCGTTGGATTTTTGTGTCTCGAGGATTGTGTCCACTTGTCTCAAGAGTATATAAACATGATTGGCAGGTATCCCAGATTCTAATTCTCCTTCCTTTATTATTGTATTGATCGGTCTCATCAATGACATCGAAACATGTACAAGTTGGACACATATAGCTACAAGAACCGCAACCAATACACACTTCACTGATCTCATCCCATACTGGATGTTCAAAAGATTTTTCTAAGTTTTTTACAATTGTATCTACATCGATTTTTGTTACGAAGGATTCTTCTGCTTGTTTGGCTAACTCTTCAGATTTTTTAACATCTTTTTCCGTTACATCAGAGAGCCATGATAATTTGTTTACAATTTCCTTTCCTTTATCACTAATAGCTTCTACTAAATAGGTTTCTCCTAAATCTGTCAGAAATATATCCATATTTTCTTTGTTAAAAGGATTTCCTCCTACAGATATGCAAAAACATGTAGATCTTGGATTATTGCACCCAATTCCTATGAGTGTTGTATTTTCCTTCTTTTTCAAATAGATTTCATCTTTCCATTTTCCATGAAATGAGAAGAAATTAGCAAATAGTTCGAAACTGTAAGCATCACAGGGACGGATTCCAAAGATCAAAATTTTTCGATCTAAATCCTGTCTATCAGTAATCTCAACATCTTTTTCATCTAATGAATATTCAAACAATACTTCTTCCTGAGGAAATAAAACTGATTTTGGCGGAATCTTTGAATTTAAATAATCTAAAATTATATCCTCCGGATTTTCAATCTTTTCGAAAGCAATATTCCCCTTTTTGTTTATAGGAGCATAAAAATCGTATTCTTCTTTAAATTCGTTATATAATTTTCCTATTTGATCCTTTTTCATTATTTTTTGTTTCATTCTTTATCTCACCTTTTTAATCTTCCTCCAACATAAATTCTTCTGCATCCTCCATACGGAATTCCATCATAGGAGGAAGCTTTTCTGCATTCAAGCCAGATGTATAATCAAACCGCTCTTTCACAATTTTCTCTAGTTTTCTGGTGATTAAATTCAAATCAATACCAACAGGGCATACCGATGAACATGCACCACATGCTACACATCTACCAGCTATATGGGTTGCGCGAACTAAATGAAATGTGAATATATCAGTATATTCGGTAGTCTTGCCAAACCAAATAGGCTTGTTCTGATCAACAAAACAAAGATTACAATAACATACTGGACAAGCTTGACGACAACTGTAACATAGAGTACATACTTGTAAAATATCTTTGATATATGCCCATTTCTCATCAGCAGATTTTGATTCAAATTCCGCAATATCGGCAAATTCATCATGAATTGAGTTTAATTCTTGGCATTCGCCAACGCAAGATACTTCAGTAGCAGAAGGAGATTTTACTTGGCATATTTTACAGAGTTCATTAATATACTGATTGTACTCAAATTTTTTCTCCCAATCTTTTCCTTTTACAATAATATCGTCTCCTGAAATTGAAACATCAAGAATTTCTTTTTCGCCAACTTCTAGATCAATTCGACTTCTATTGACATTTCCATTGCAATTAAAGCCAATCATCTTTATATTATTTATATCAACTTGTTTCTCAGCAGCTAAAAGATTTATTGCTCTCCCAACACACCCTTTTGCCACCATCCCTATTCTCAAAGATTTTCTCTCTGAATCGCAAAGTTGAGGCATTAGAGGAGCTAAATATCTAGCTAAATTAATATAACATAAATTATTCCAGACTAATTTTTCCACATCTTCTGCTTTTCTAATAATAATTGGTGTTGAACTTAAAGGTACAGTACCTTCAGAATAGCCAATTACTACATCAACTTGCTTTTCACTTAATAACTTCTTAGCATTTTCTCTTATCGCATCTGTAATTTCCTTATTTTCTTCTTCAATTCCCATGATTAACACCACTCCTTTTGAAATTTAGTATTGGGACCTAATTGCTTCACCATTTTCGTAGCTTTCCTTATTAGCACTGCAAAACGCTCTCCTTCAGCGGCAGAAGCCCACATAAAATTAACTCTGCCCGGTTCAATCCCAAAGAACTCAAGAAGCTCCTTTAATATAGCAAACCGTCTCCTTGCTACGAGATTTCCACTAATATAGTGACAATCTCCTGGATGGCATCCAGAAATAACGACACCGTCCCAACCATCGGTTAAGCTTTTAATAATGAAATAGGGATTAACCCTTCCAGAACAGGGAACTCTAACGATTCTTATATTTGGAGGATACTGGATTCTACTCACACCTGCCAAATCCGCTCCAGCATAAGAACACCAATTACATAAGAATGCAATTATCTTTGGCTCCCATTTTTCATCAACTTTCTTTTCTTCTAAAACTGTTTCAGTCATTTTTAAACCTCTTATAGTCTAACCTACTCGACCTGATATCATTTCATAAATTTGTTCACTTGTAAATCCTAAAATATCGATGGCACTGCATCGACAATTCCCACTACAAGCTCCACATCCTTTACA
>JBHLLI010000203.1:0-5244 GCA_048885765.1 Candidatus Hermodarchaeota archaeon | reverse complement strand
ACTTATTTTTAATTGATCAAATTCAACAACCTCATCAACAGATACTTGTACTATATGTTTATTAAAATTAGTATTCCCTGTTTGACTTAAAGTTAATGTTTTTTGTACTACACTATTATTAAGTAAAATTAAATCAATTTGAGAATCAGAACTGGTCTGTAAATCAACTTCAAAATAATCTCCTGAACTTAAATTATAATGTGTTCCATAATCCTTACTTCTAAGAGCAATTGTTTCTGTTTCATCAGTTTGCATATACATATATCCTGAACCATAATAAATTTTAGATAAATGATGCCTAATACGGGGATCATAATCAGTTCCTGCATATTGTTTTGAACGAGTCATAAAAGCATGCTCCGTATCGGTAGTTGATACAAATACGTAATAATAATAAGGAGAACCGATATTAATATCAACCCATTCATCATTATAAGTTCCATTAAAGGTTTTTTGAAATGTACTTAAATTAGGTTTGTTATTCCAAGTAAGTGTTAATTCATCAAAATCGTATGTGTGATAGATTTTATCAAAATCAGCAAATCCAGGTGTGTATTCATAAGTATAAAATGTACTATTCTGTGTATAATTGTTGTAAAGATATGGAAATTCATATTTAATATATCCCCAATCACTATTATCATAAGGTGGTTCTGAATAAGCAAATGCCCACCAATTATATGTCCCTTGAATAAAATCAGGCCACCCCTCTCTTGCAACAGAGTCATCAGAAACATAATCATCAGTATCAATTACCGTATCATTATCACTTACAATTAAGATCCAAGCATTTGAATCAATAGAATCGTGAAGATCCTCAAGAATTGTAGTTTCACTCCCTTGCAATATCCATCTTGTAGTATATGAACTTTCTGAAACTGCATGAAAATTTGCTGGAGGATCTACAACCTCAAAATTAACCCAATCGGTATATTGGAGACTCCCATGAATCTCCCATCGGTATCTCCATAACCCAGTCATGTTAAAAACTGCTTCATGCCATAAGTCCATTTTATAATAAAACCTTATTCTAATATAATCTATTAACAATTTGAAATCTGTAGAATCAGATCCAGAAAATTCTAATCTGAGATTTCCTGAACCGTTTAAGAAATCTGAAACTGAACTATTATCCATAAAATAGTTTTCAAATTCTGTTGTTTTAGATGAACTGAACATTTGTTCATAAGAACAAGAAGTATAATTAAGGATTCTCCCAGTAATAGTTTGACTCACGTTTGTATGATGAAAACTTGAAGCATCTAAAGCTAAGAGCTTAGAAGTATCTAATCCACTAAAATCAAGATCAGCTGTAAAGTTCAACATATTAGATGGAACTTCTACTAATTTAAAATAATAAATTAAGGAATAATGAGAACTTGCGATTTTATCTGTCTCAAATGTAATACTGTTTACTCCTTCATATAAATCATCGTCAAAATCTATGTTAGAACCTGTCTTCCAATCTACACCATTAACTTTTAAACGACCTGTATTTCCAGAAGTAGTGATATGAGCAGAAATATAGAAATCTCTTCCGACCAGTGCTGGATCAAAATTAAGAGTTATAACAATCCACCATAAATAAACTGGGTTTCCTAAATATTTGGAATTTATTCTCTTATAGTTAGTATCATCAATATAGGTATTTTCTATTGTTCCTCCTCCATCAGTAGCCCAATCATATGTTATAGAATCTATATATTCATTCGGACTAGAACCTTGAGCAGAAATAAAATTTGAATATAAATCATCATTAACTTTCATATTATCTGAATTATCAAATGTTCCATTAATCATTGAAACTGACGTATTAGAAGGAGATAAAGAATAAACATTATCTACTCCAGAATCTACACTTTCATTATGAATTTGCTCCCACTCGTATGATGAATTAAAAAATTGAGATTGAAAATATGCATCAGTATATAATTTATCTAAGTCTTCATCATCATACACATCTTCTAAAGTCATGTTATAAACTTTATCTTTAAAAAGATAATTAGTTGAAAGGTTGGGTTCGTTCATGATATTTGGAAAAGGTGATCCGAACCAAAACCATGAACCTGAACCCATTGTTAGAAATAATAAAATAAAATTTATGAGGGTTAGTCTATTTCTACTTTTCATAATAACACCTTTAATACGTTTAAATTTGAAACTAGAATTGAAATTAGAATGATATTACAAATAAGAGAAACTGAACCTAACCATTTTAAACAATAGAGATCTTTTCTCAAGACTAAAAATAAAATCAAGATTGCAGTAATGGGGAGAAATGAAATAAAAAACACAAATAAAAAATTACTCTCAAAAACTCCTAAAGGATTTAATTCTTTTGCTCCTAAACTCATACCAATTATAGTAATAAAAAAATCGAGTATTTTTAGAATGTAAAGAGATAAAATTAAGATAATGATTATTATTGAATATTTCGTTATATTTTCTTTATTTTCCATACTTTTTAATCACCTTTTTTTAAAATTAAAAAAAAAAAAAATTAGGATTTAACTCCTTTGTTTACAATTGTTATATTTGCTCCTGTTATTCTCTTTCTTTTATATCGTTTATAAAGAATGTAAGCTACAACTAAGAGTAGAACTAAGACTATAATTATAATGATTGTACTAAATATATCCTGTTCTTTTGTTAATCCAATATCAACCATATATGTTCCTAAGATAGATGTATCCCATAACATATCAGATATATGTAAATTTGGATCATTTAGAAAAGACTCACTTATTTTTCCTTCAAATTGAACAGTTAAAAATAAATCTGTTTCTACTTCTAAATCATAATGTACAAATTGATTATAAACATGAACCGAAATATCCCTTTCAATTCTAAACTCTTCAACAGAAGCAAGATCAATATCCCCGCAACAAAGAAAATATCTAAATGCTCCTTTTGTAAAATCAATATATTCTCTTGATTTTTTTACTTCTGGTGGAATATGAACAGGTAAAAAAAATTGAGTGCTTTTTGAAGTTGAATCATCGATAAATGTTTGACCTTTCCAGCTTTCATCCCTAATAGATTGCTGAATAACAGCTCCAGGATCATGTGAAACTTCTTCACTTCTTTGCCATCCTAAATCATAACTATTCAGCCAATTTACGATTTTTTGACTTACACCAGAAATAGTAGGATCTAAAACAGTTAAATGAGCAGATCCTTCACTGTGCCCCTGATCTGTATAATAATCTTCATAAGAACCACACTCACCTCCTCTAACATCGATTATTTTTACACTAACAATATCAGAAGTAAGAGAGGGAAGTTTAAAAACTGAACCATCAAGAAAAAGCTCTCCTTCGAATTTTTTACCTGGATTAATCGTTATTGTAATTGGAAGACTTCCATCATAATTATGGGCTAAAAATGTATTCCCAAAATCTATTTCTCGATATTTTGAATAATAATTTGCAAGTGTTACACCATATCCACCCAACCCTTTTGCCCAATCGGCTAGATGGTTCCAATAATGAATATGTAAAAAGAGTATCTGTGTTTCTTTATTTAAATTGATATTAGGAAAATGATTATTATATAAACAAGCTGTCCATACATTCACTTCAAAACCAAGTTTTACTCTTGCTCGATATAAAATTTTATTATTTTCTAAATCTCTTGAAAATTCTCCATAATTCTCAAACGAGATTAAATCATTTCCACCAGAAATATAATTCAGTTTTCCTGAACCATCTCCAAGAGTTTTATCCTGGAATAAACATAATGAAACTGATAAAATATTTGCATCAACAATAGGATTCGCAATATCCCCTGCAAAAGAGAATGGTATAAATATATTAACTGAAACTAAAAAAAAAGAAAGAAAAAAGAGAGAAAAAAAAATTTTATTTGTTATTTTCAGAAGATTATCACCTTATTTATAACTTTATGCTCCTACATCTGAGTATTTAGTAAAAGTGCCTAAGTTTTCATCATCTCGGGGTACTATTATCCTCCCCGAATCAATATCACTTAATTTAATATCTGCTCCAAATGTAATATCAAAATCAAACGTATATGCTCCTTTATCAAAAGTAATTATATCAGTAAAAACCAAGTGAATATATGTTCCAGAAATGACAATTTCAATAGGTTTATTAGCATCATTAATAGTCATATTTATCTGAGCAGAATTTCCATCAACAGTACTAACAGATGTATTGAATTCACATCTGATACATGGAGCATCAGTTATTTTCTCTAAGTCTTTATCATATTCCTTTTCTTCATCCACAGTAGGGTCATATAACGGAGCTTGACATTGCCATAATGCTTCATCCCATACCTCTTTCTTTTCAGAAAGAGTCATGTCATTATAGTCCTCAGTAGAGATTGCCCAGTTATCTCCATAATGACAATTAGTAGTAACCTCATGATCCACATCCATTATTACAGTTAAATTATTGTTTGTTTGATAATTGGCTACAGTTACACTTGCTAAAGTATCCCGAACTAATACATTAAAATTTAAATCGGAACTTAAATCATAAACATAATAAGTTAAATCTCTGTTTACTCCTGTAGGGAGTTTAATATAAGTATTAGCAAAAACGCTATTATCCTCAATTTCTAACCATGCATGTTCTACATCCCTTAAATCAATAGATACATCATCAGCATCTTTGCTTGTTACCTCTTTCTCAAATTTAGTTAATTTATAAAGATCTTCTTCATCATCAAAAGTAGCATCACTTTTCGGAAACCATATAGTTACTTCCTGGAAAGATGAAGCATCTTCTCCATCAACATAACTGATTAAGGTAAATGTTGATGCTGTTTTTACAGTAGTAGTATCTGTAGGAAATGGTGAATAAGGAGAAAAAGCAATATACCACACTCCTATTATTGTACCTATAAGTATAATGATTAAAATAAAATATTTAGAATTTTTACTCAGTTTTTTTTTACGAGGCAAAAAAACATCACCTATTTTTTAATTTTAAATATATTTTTTGTATATTTTTATATAGATTATGTATATACCTTAATTTATTATATTCAAATATTAATATTTAAATATAATCTTTTTTTCCACTCTTTTTTTAATATATAATAATTATATCAACTGAAAAAAAAAACGTTCTAGAAAAAGAAATTTGATATGTTTCTAAATATGATTTTTGATGTGAAAAAAAGTATAGATTTAATATTGATAAATAAAAATTTCTTTATAATTCTAAATCAATTTTTTAGTAAAAAAATAAATTTAAGTAATAAAAAAGGGCTAAA
>JBHLLI010000202.1:0-5339 GCA_048885765.1 Candidatus Hermodarchaeota archaeon | reverse complement strand
TAACCATGATATATCAGAGATGAGAGAATGAAGGCTTATGGTGATTCTATTAATACAAAAAAACATGTTTTTTATATAAACATGTTTTTTAATATATAAAAATATGTCATATTTAATAAAAAAAAATCAAATTTTTAATAAAGCAATAATCCACAAAATTAAGATGCTTAACTTCTTATAGAAGTATTTCTAATCTTATATACTTTTTAATTTAATTCATATAAATAATTTGATAGAAGAGTATTTTTCTCTTAAATTTTACACCATTTCAGAATTTTCCTCCAGTTTAAAAATTGGATAAATTTTAAAACTTTCCACATATGGCTGTATCAAATTTTGCTTAGTCAATCAATCTACGATTTTTCACCTTACTTTTCTTTAAGTTTTCTTAGTTATTGAATGGTAATAGCTACAAGATTCTTAATATTGTTCTATTAATAATCCTTCGTTAATAATTTAATCAATTTTTAATTTTTATTAGAAATTAAAACCTGTTGTGATATTAAATTCCACCAATTCAGTTCAAATTTAGATATTAAAGTAACAAAATTTTTTTGCATTGCTTTATGACTTATTGTCATGGACGCACAAGAAGAAAAAAAAATCATTGAAGATTTGTTAAAGCAAAGAAGACTGTCTTATTCTATTGAGATATTAGATGTCCAAGGAGATAAATACACAATCCGTAATAATTTCGGCTCTACGATTGTATACATAAAGAAAGGAGAAAATTATTACGTAGAAGAAGAATTATAAAATGCTTAATATTATTAATCAAATTTTTACTTTTCAAATTTTTTCTAAAAAATTACTTTCTTTGTTAGGGAGTTTTGTTTTTTAATTAATAATTCAAAATCTAATATTACATTTTAGATAAGAATTTAAGATAAAAAGTGTATACATTAATTAATAGAAATAAGATATTTTTTAAAATTATTTAGTTGATTAAAAATTCGAAGAAGAAGGATTGGGTCAGATAATACAGAAGATAAGTTCATAGAAAAGTTTAGAGCAGTGATGGATGATCATATATCAGTTTCGATTTATAATAAAAAGAAAAGATCATTTTGCATCATTCGAAAAGATTTAGCAAAATCATACGAGATCGAAGTTGATGCTTCTGAAGCGCCGGTGTTAAATAAAATGCTTAATGATCCAGAACCTTATGAAAGTTCAATTGCAGACGTAAAAATTCTAGAGGCGGAAGTCTTCCCCATAAATGATGCTTTTCAAAAAGTCTTCGGTAGTGACAAAGAACTTAAATTGAATTCTATTAAATTAGCTATTGGAAGCAATTATCATGATTATGTTACAATTGGAGAAAATGATCTTATAAAATTTGATGTGAAACCGACTCTTTCTGGATTAATGGATTTTATTAAGGATAACAAGGAGGGGATTTTAGGCTTTTTAGATAGTGAATTTATTAGTGAGGAGGGTAATGTTATATATCTAAGCTGTGGTAAAAAAAACGTTTCTGAAAATATTTATTCAATAAAATTATTAATCCTTGCTTCTTTACAACAAAGAGGATTTTTTCTTCAACAAGAACATAAATATTATGGACTTCAACTTTATTTAGTTATAGAATCAAGAAAATCTAATGATGAAAAGCTATTTGAACTATTAAAAGAACTGGATATAGATTGGGAATTAATATTTTTTAGAAGGAAACTTGCGATTCATGATTGGATGGAGATTGAGTGTGAAAGGAATTCTGAAAATCTTAAAAGTTTTCTTCGTGCTAAATATGAGAATCTAAATTATTTTGATGTTAATAATATCATACGGTTAATAGTTAAGAATCAGTTACCATTTAAAGTAGCCAATAAAATGGCTTCATTGTTATATAAAATGAAAAATGAACGGGTCAATCGATTACAGAATAGATCATATCAAGAAACATATCAAGAGGATCAAATTCAACAAGATGAGTATTCAATTACTCTTAAAAAAGCAGAAGTAGCAGCTGCTGCCAAACTTGCTTGTATATATTTAGGAATTCAGAAAAAGATAAGATTTGATCGAGATATCTCCAATGATGAGATTCTAAAGTATGAAGAAGAATTAATGAATATGTGATTCTTCTTGTTGTATTAATAAAAAAAATCTTTTAGTCTTAAATATAGAAAATTAGTAATTTATTATCAATTCAATCCATAAGATTGTTTCAATAATTCATGATTTACTTCTCCTACGGTTATGTTTTTTCCTGTTTTAATATTAGTTACTGTATACATTGCTGGAGCAAATAATCCAGGATCAATGTCATAAAAATTGTAATTTGCTGCCTTAAAAGTTTCCAGAAATGGTTTTCCATAACTAGATGACGTTTTAGCAGGTGCTTTTTTAAGAAGTTCAAATAGATCATATTCTCTTTCTTTTTCAACATTAATTGTATAATATGTTAAACCTGCAGCACTTATCGAATCGTTTGTACGTCCCATGGCGCCGAGATCATCTTTTGCTATGGGAGCAATAGTGGTAGTACCAAAACCATCACTAATTAAATTTATTGGAAACTTGATTTCATGGAGTTTATGAATTCCGGTTTCTACAATTCTAGATGCTACTTGGATTGATCCTGTCAAACAAGAAGTTGGTGCACATACAGCATAAGTATCATTTATATCAACATTACATTTTTCAGCTATAATCTCCATAACCTCTTCATTTGGCAATTTTGGAGTTTCAAAAACAATTACAGCACAATTCGATTCGTCACTATATTCCAATTCTTCAAATATTTTTTCTACTTTACTTTTGGCACGAGCAGGTCCGGAGCCTAATGATTGAAAAATAACTTTATTCTTAATTTGCCCATCCTTTTCAATTTCTTTTTTTAGTTTAACATTCCATCCTGCCAATTGAGAAGCCATGCATGCTATAATTGGTTCGGAAGTATAGACGTTTACGCTTGGCATGTAATTTCCATCTAAATTATAAGAAGAAAATTCCACGGTCCCTAAACCTCCCATACAAATTTCACCTACCAATTTTCCACCTTTCCATGACGCTTTAGTCATATCTAGTACAGTTGCTCCATTATCTAATGTATGAACTTCTGTTTTATAGAATTGTTTATTTTCTATAAGTTCATTTACGATTTGTTTAGCAAGATCATTTATTTTTACATGATGCACTTGTTTTCACCATTTGGAATTTAATTTTTTAATTGACTATTTATTATTATTTTGATAATTTAATATAATATATTATTAATTTTGCTACTTCTATATCAAATGAATAACATGATGAATAATATCAGAAAATTCTATGAAGCGATAGAAACTGTAAAGAATAACTTTCTTAGGTGTATAAACGAATATAACCCATCTATTCAGATATATACTCATTTAGATGCTGATGGATTAAGCTCAGGAGCAATTCTAGGTAAAGCATTGATTCGCGAAAATCTTCCATTTCAGATTAATGTATTAAAACAGTTAGAAAAGGAAAAAATCGTAAAAATCTCGAAAAATGTAAATGATTTCAATAAATTTCTAATTTTCACTGACTTTGGAAGTGGTCAATATATGGAACTTCAAAATGAATTGATTTTGAAACAGAATTTTAACTCTTTTATCGTATTAGATCATCACCTTCCACAGAATATATCCTCTAAAGAAGATACGGATTCAATCAACGATATTTATAATAAATCTCATCAATGGCATGTAAATCCTTATTTTTTCGGATTTGATGGAAGTTTAGAAATCTCTGGAGCAGGATTAAGTTATTTTTTTGCTAAAGTTTTAAATGAAAATAATATCGACTTATCGTGTAACGCAATTATCGGAGCTATAGGAGATATTCAAAATCAAGGTCCAAATAAATCATTTTTAGGAATAAATTCATTAATCCTTGAAGATGCTATGAAAATGAACTTAATCGAAATAAAAAATGATTTAAATTTTTCTTCTATAAAACCATTAAATGAAGCAATCGCATATTCCACGGAAATTAGTCTTCCAGGATTAACTGGTAATGTTAATAGAACTTTAATATTTTTAAAAACTTTAGGAATTTTAATGGAAAATTCAAATGGTAATATAAAAACTCTAAACGAGCTAAATAAGGATGAAAAACAAAAAATTTCATCAGCTATCATCGAATATTCTTCATTAAAGCTTAATATTGAACCTAGTAAAATTATTGAAAAACTAATTATAAATCGATATCTATTAAAAAATGAAAAAGTAGGTTCAGAACTACATGATGCTGCGGAATTTTCTAATTTATTAAATGCTTGTGGACGATTAAATAGTGCTTCATTAGGAATCGCTATAGCAATGGGTGACAGAAAAAAATCTTATCATGACTCTCAAGAGATTCTTTTGGATTATAAAAAGACATTATTAAAGAGTCTTATATGGCTTAAGGATAATAATAAAATTCAACAAAAAGATTATATTCAATACTTTTACGCCGAGGATGTTATTCCAGATACTATGGTTGGAACCATTGCTTCAATGCTAGTTTTTGAAGAAAGTGAAGGATTTGATAAGGCTAAACCTATATTTGGTCTAGCAAAAAGGGAGGAGGAAAATTATTACAAAGTTTCTGGGCGAGCACATGAAAGTATTGTAAATAAGGGTGTAAATCTTTCAGAAGCAATTAGAGAAGCATGTAGACAATCCGAGCTAGATGTCTTAGGTGGTGGTCATCCCCCAGCCGCAGGTACGAAAATTCCTATAGACAAAGCAGATATATTTCTAGAAAATTGTAATATAATAATCCGAAAACAGCTTTATGGAAAATAAATACTAAATATACATATATATCTATATTTTGTATATTTCGCCAATTTCTGGAGCAACTGAATTATAACCCTTATTCACTAAATCACTTGCAAATGTTGTAGTTGATTTATTATCTCCATGAATACAAAATATATTATTGTCATTCTTATGCCGAAATTCTAAATTGTCAACATATTCATAAAGACGTAAATTATCAGCATGACTTGAAAAATCAAAATAGTCATAATCACATTTTGCTTTAATATTCAATTTTGGATAAAAATTCTTATTCTTCTTTGATTCTTGAAATTCAAAAATCATACCAAGTTCATAAATTACCTATCTATGCTTTAGAATTGGCTTCCTTATTCCATAGTTTTTACCAAAAATGTCAGGTCCTAGTTGAAGACAAAGGATTATCTAATGCAAGAGTTGGATTGATAACAGGTGTTAAAATAATATTAAAGAATTGTTTAGATCTAATGGGCATATCTGCTCCAGAAAAAATGTAATATGGCTTTAAAATTTTTCGAATTAGAGCAAAAAATAGCTAAATATTGGAAAGAGAATAAGATATTTGAAAAATCTCTTCAAAAA
>JBHLLI010000201.1:0-5346 GCA_048885765.1 Candidatus Hermodarchaeota archaeon | reverse complement strand
ATGTGGATGGCAGGAAGTTATAATGGTGCAGGTAATTTTATACCATGGAGTACTGGTTTACACCCAGGCACAGATTGTGGAATGTATGAAGCCTTATTTGGAATGAATACATTAACAGGTACCCCTGTTCCATCTATCGGTCTTACTTATGATTGGGGAGTTACAGGTGAAAATTTAACCATTACACTAAATCCTAATGCTGAATGGTCTGATGGTTCTCCTATCCTAGCTGATGATGTATGTTATAGTTTTGAACTTGCTGGAAACCAAACTAGATATCAAACTGATTTTGCATTAAGATTTGCGGATTTTGTCGAAGTAGATACTCATACAGTTCGATTTGATATGAATCCTGGTTTTTATGGTAGTCGACAAGTCGAAGTTTGGATAACAGGGAATATTCCCATTATACCTAAACATATTTGGACGCAAATTGTAGCTACACATGCTCCTGGTGATGGTGATTTCTCAACCTCAGCCTTTCAATATGATTGGTTTG
The DNA here is from genome assembly GCA_048885765.1 of Candidatus Hermodarchaeota archaeon. Classification (GTDB taxonomy): domain Archaea; phylum Asgardarchaeota; class Lokiarchaeia; order Sigyniarchaeales; family SOKP01; genus Loki-b32. The sequence goes on along the minus strand of JBHLLI010000201.1, from coordinate 4,847 downwards.
ATCCGACAGATACACCTGACGCATGGAAAGTAATTTCTGGTCCTTATGCTCCTGTCTATCGAAATGCAATGGAAACAACATGTATATATCAGTATAGAGGAGAAGATTGGTGGGGTCATGATATTCTTTACACAGATCTCCCAAATTATTCAACAGCACAAAGAGATAATGCTGGCGAAACAGGGGGTATTCCTTTATATTTGGCATCCAACGCATTTTGGGATAATCCTGCACAAGATCTTGCCTTTATTAGCGGAACAATAGATTTATTTGGTGGTTATTATGCTAACATCTGGGAAGTTTGGGAAACTGCTCCGCCAAATAGTACCATGTCATATGTTACTACTTGGTATGGTCATAATCCTCCATATCAGTTAGCAGCAAGTGCTCTTATGAATCTTAATCCTAATCATCTTCTACCAGATTCACCTTTAAATGATTCAAGATTCAGAGCAGCCTTAGCATATGCTATTGATTATGATCCTATTCCAGGTGATGCCGCTTCGGGATATTGGACACAAGCTAAACCAGGATGGCTCGATAATAATAGTGTATTACATGAACCCTATTATAATGCAACAATAACTGAGATATATGGAAAATACTTAAATGTAAGTAAAGCAATAGAATTATTAGAAAGCATTCCTGGCATGGCTGGTAATGTAAATGATGGATGGACATATTGGGGAAACCCTGTTGGACCTTACACGGCAATTACTCCTACTGGTTGGACTGATGCTACTGCATTTACAACCTATGTAACTGATGATATAAGAGCTAATCTAAATATCGATATACAGGTTTCGGAAGTTGAATTTGGAACTGTTTATCAAGATTCAATAGCTGATCAAAAATTTGAATTTGCCATGGGTTGTGTTGGAAATCGGTTACAAGATCCTCCTGCAAGATTTCTTGATTATCTGAGAGGAGAACACTTATGGAATAAAAACCAAACCGGTTGGCAAAACGACGAATTTAATGACCTATGGAATTTATTAGATGCTGCACCAGAAGCAGATTATTCAAAATATTTGAATAGAATGCAAGAAATTATAGCTCAAGAAGTTCCAGAAATTGGTCCAGGTTTTGTTAATGGATATTGGTATGCTGTTAATGAATTTCTATGGGAAGGTTGGGCTACTGCGGATGATGACTACCAACAGATTATTACTAGTTGGACAGATGATCAATTCGTCATGAAAGCAAGATTAATACTGAACTTAGTAAACACAGGCAGAAGACTACCAGCAGCGATTCCATGGTTTGGTCTAGAACTCTTTATACTGATGGGGATCATTTCTATTACAGTTTTAACTGGTTTTAGACTTAAAAGAAAGAGGTAATAGATATAAACCTATATAATCTTAAAAATAAATAACATTTTTTTTTATTATTATAATTAAATATTAAAATTATTAAGGTATCTAAAAATTCAAACAAACTTCTTTACTATGATATTATAATGAAGTTAACAGAAATGGGACTAATGGAGAAAAAAGAAAATGAAGACCAGGATTCTTTTTCTGAATCAAGCGAAAAACAAAGTACTTTTAAAAAATTCATTTCTAATTCCTTTCTTCATATGGCTATAAAAAAAGGAATTTTCTATTTTGTTGTATTTTTTATCGCACTCACATTAGCTTTTTTCATACCCAGATTGATACCGGGAAATATTTTAGAATATATTTATCAAAGACCACAAGGAGTCCCTCAGGAAGTGTGGTTGGAACAGATAAGGGAGTTAGAAGAGTATTTAGGGTTAAATTATCCTCTTCATATTCAATATTTTAATTTCTTAAGAAGTTTCTTTTTAGAATTTGATTTAGGATATTCTACGTTATATCATCTTGAACCAGTAATAAATATAATTGAAAGAACACTTCCCTTCACTTTAATGTTAGTTGTTCCAGTTTTAATAATTACTTTTTACATTGGAAATTGGATTGGTGCCCGTGCGGGGTATTCTGGAAAAAAGAAAGATAAAATTTCTTATTACGTGTTCATGGTATTACAAACAGCACCTTTTTTTTGGATGGGTTATGTATTTGTGGATATTTTTGTTGTTCAATTACACTGGTTCCCTTATGGAGGAACTGTACCCCCTTGGTCATGGGATTGGGATGCAATATCTACAATATTTAATCATTTCTGGTTACCTTTTGGAGTTTTAATCCTTACAAATATTGGAGGATGGTCTACTGGAGCGTATTCACTTATGACATTTGAAAAAAGTGAGGATTATATAGCATATGCAAATAAATTAGGGTTTAGAGATAATACAATGCGTAAATATGCATTTCGCAATAGTATGTTACCACAATTTACTGGATTAAATTTACGTTTTAATGGATTAATTGGAGCAACATTGATTACAGAAGTAATATTTCAATTTCCTGGTTTAGGAGCTACAATGCTTCAGGCTTTTAATAATCATGATTATAATTTAATTATTGGACTTTTTTTGGTTACTATTGTAGTAGTAGTTTTGGGAAATTATATAATAGACATGTCTTATGCCGTACTTGATCCCAGAATACGAGTTGGAGGTAAAGGTGAATAAAAAATATGAATAAAGAAATGGTTTTCGAGGAAAAAGGACTTGAATTAGAAGATAGTTCTTTTAAAGAAGTCTTAAAAGAAAAATATCATAATATAATCGCTCGTTATAAATCTCAATTGATTCTGCTATTTATTTTCTTTACTGCAATATTGATAATTGTAATTTTAACATATATTCCTCCCTTTAATGATCCTGAGAGAATTTATTGGGTAGATGGTACAAGAGATAATTTTAGGGAACCAACATTAGAACATCTTTTGGGGACTGATCAACATGGAAGGGATTACTTAACTCGTCTATTACATGCTATTAAAAATTCTTTAGCATTTGGTTTTCTCACTGGTTCACTATGTACTATAATAGCTGTAGTTCTAGGTATAATTGGCCCCTTTAAAGGAGGAATCGCAGATACATCTACTACCTTTGTTACAAATATCGCTTTAGTTTTCCCCCAGATACCTTTTATTTTATTAATGTCGGCTATTTTACAAATTCGTGAATGGTGGATAACGATGCTAATCATAGGGTTTTTCACCTGGCCTTGGGCTGCACGTTCTATTAGATCTCAAGTTTTGACATTAAAAGAAAGAAATTATATAAAAGTTGCAAAAATGTCTGGCTTAAAAGATATGAAAATAGCTTTCGGGGAAGTTTTACCTAATGTGCTACCCTATATATTCTTGGCTTTTATTATATTTTTAGGTAATGCTATTATTATTGAAGCAGGAATAGCAATTATTGGATTAGGTCAACAAAATTGGTTAACATTAGGTTTATTATTAAATGACGCAGTAAGTTGGGGTTTTATATTTCCTAGAAGACTTTATGCTATGTGGTTGACTCCAGGAATTTGCTTGATATTAATATATTTAGCATTCTTCATAATACACTCAAGCGTAAGTCGAACCTTTGAACAAAGAAAAGTATAAAATATTATAAAAAGATAGAAAAAGAGATATGACAGAAGAAGTAATTAAAATAAAGGATCTCAAGGGTTTTTATAGAGGATCATTTGGAGTTGTCCATGCTGTTGATGGAGTATCATTATCTATTAATAAAGGGGATATAATGGGAATAGCAGGTGAATCTGGATGTGGAAAAACGTCTTTAGCAGAATTAATAACAGGAAGACCGATACAGTTATTACATCATGAGGGAGGGCAAGTTTATGTTAATGATCTTTCAATGTATGAATTAGATGCAGAGATTATAAGAAAAGAAATACTTTGTAAAGTGATGGGATATGTACCTCAAGCTTCCCAGAATTCATTGAATCCAGTTAAAAAGATTAGAAATTTTATATTAGATGCGATGAGGGAACGCATAGGAACAAAAACTAAAAATAAAGAAAAAGTCTTAAACCAAGTAGCCGAACACTTTAAAAAATTAGGTTTAGAAAAGTCTGTTATGGATAAATATCCACATGAACTTAGCGGGGGAATGAAACAACGTGTCGTTGTAGGCATATCTACTCTATGGAATCCACTTATCTTAATTGTAGACGAACCAACAAGCGCATTAGATGTTACTACTCAAAAACTTTTAATAGAAACATTTAAAAATCTAAAGAAAATAGGAATCGTTGAGACAATATTATTTATTTCTCACGATCTTCCCACTCTAGCACAGATATGCAATTTATGCATAATTATGTATGCTGGAAAAATTGTTGAAAAAGCAAGTATGGATGATATCATTAGTAATCCTCAACATCCATATACTAAAATGTTGATGCATTCAATAGCATCTTTTAATCCAGATGGATCTGCTGAGACAAACTTAGAGGGAATTCCAGGGAGCCCTCCAGATTTGAAAAACCCTCCTAAGGGTTGTAGATTTTATCCACGTTGTTCAAGTAGGTTAGATAAATGTAAGGAAAACTATCCCCCATTTTTCATTCCAAGAATAGAGAGTAATCCAGTAGCATGCTGGTTATATGAGGAGGTTGGTGATTAAAAATAAAGAATGAAATATTAAAAATTCAAAATCTTACAAAAATATATACTTCTGGGCTTATAAGAACCAAAGAGACAATAGCAGTTAAAGATATCTCATTTAATTTATATTCTGGAGAAATAATTTCTCTTGTTGGTGAAAGTGGAAGTGGAAAAACAACCATTGCTAATTTAATTTTAAGATTCATTCAACCAACTGAAGGGAAAATACTTTATAAGGGGAAAGAAATCCATGATATTCCAACAAAAGATTATTATAAAAATGTTCAAGGGATCTTTCAAGACCCTTATAGCTCTTTTAATTATTTTTATAGAATTGATCATATGTTAAA
>JBHLLI010000200.1:0-5362 GCA_048885765.1 Candidatus Hermodarchaeota archaeon | reverse complement strand
TATCATTTACACTCAGACTAAAACTAATACTTGAAGTAATGGATTGAGTGAAGCTAGGATTATTTACTGAGAAACATTCTGGAGGACTGATTGTTATATCTACATTTGGAAGGTCATTTCCATCAAGAATGAGTGAAAAATCAACATTAGCACTTCCTGTTATTGGATCAAGTTCAATTATATTTTCTTGTAAATTTGTAGCTATGTTAGTGTCAATAGGGATATCGCATTCATAATCAGGATCTCTCTGCTGCAACTGAGATAAAATTTCATTAGCATCTTTGTATCGATACTGAGCTAACGCTATTTGTAATTTTGTCTCAAGAGTACTAAAACTGGTTAATTCAGGTAATGGAGTGGTGTAACTGTAGAATGCGCTAATGCTCGTTTCTAAAACGGGAAATCCTAGATTAATTCGAATGATCTCATCTTCAACCCAAGCATATCGTTCATAATAATATCCACAATCAGCAGGGTCAGGATAATTAGTGGATTGGTATTGAGCTTCATATTTATCTTTTGTAAGTTTTAACTCTAATACGAGTCCTGTACTAGGAGCCGTTAATATTCTATTAATATCATATGATTCATATTCAAAAGATATCTCCGTAGGCCAATTATATGTAAAATCACCTTCCCGGCAATAGTATTCTGCATCTGCATCTGAAGGCCAAAATGCTGGATAAGCGTTTTCCCCGAAATAGAGGTATCCAGGAGCATAGATAGAATCAATTCGAGGATCCCACCTTCCATATTCATCGCTCCAATCATCAACATTAGAATTAGAATAATTGAGTCGTAATTGAAATTTAGCCTTTACGCCAAAAGTAGCTCCATATTGAACAACACTCCCTAAATTTCTAAGTCCTACCTCATAATTTACCGAATCTCCTATTTCAAATCCTCCATGCTTTTTTACGTCATCTTTAGAATAATCCATACCAAGTTCAATGCCTAAGGGGTAGAGATATTCATCAGGAACTGGATCAACAAAAAAGCAAAATATTAAAGTAAATATTATTATTGAAATAACTGCAACTCCTAAAAATGCAAATCCTATTGCTGCTGCTGCAGTTGAACCTAAAGCATACGAGAGTATTCCCCATGCAACACCTATACCTAAGTCAAATATAAGAGATTGAACTATGATTTGGGTTGCTAATTCAGGATTTTCGTTCATTATACTCATAGCATAAGCTAGATTTGCCAAAAAGTTGAAAAGATCTAACAATATTCCGATTATATTTAAAATATGACCAAGGTATTTACTCAATTTCATCACTGCCTTTTCCGCTAATTCGTTTATATTGTCTACAATAATGGAACTTGTACCTCTAGTGATTGCTTGAGTCATTATTAATATTCCATATAAAGTTACAGCAAACCCCATAGCAAGACTACAATGAGCTGCTAACATTCTAAAAACAAATTCTGGCTCTCTTCCTTCGTAATCTTCCCTATTGTAATGTAATTGAAATAGCTCAATTGATGCATATATGGTCAGAAATGTTCCTAAAGCAATTAAAGCACCTCCAATCGCGCTCATTATTAACCTTTGTTTAAACTGTTCTCGATATACCCAACATTGTAATCTTCCAAGAGGATCCTTTTGTTGAAACTCAGGCATCTCTCGACTACTTCTACTCATATCCTTTAAGTACTCTTCTCCTCTAAGTAATAAATCAATTTTATCATTTAATTCAGGATATTGATTTTTCAGTCCTTTAATCATGCTATCATCGATTATATTCATTAGATCATCAATACTTTTTAAATTCAAATTTGGATCATTATTTATTCCTAAATAGGTGAAAAGATTTGAATTCATGTATTTATGAAACTTTTTGTAATAATCGCCTAATTCTGGTATCGATCCTGCTACTAAATATAAAGCGGTGTAATAATCATTAACAAGCCCTTTAAACATTGTAATAAAATCATCAAATTGAGTATTTCCCAAGACTTCTATGATATAATCAATGGTTCTCTTACTGTATTTTGTGAAAATTAGTTTACTAGTTTCAACTTGCCATGGACGATCATCAAAAAATTCTTTGTATATATCTAATCCATCTTGAAATTGAAGAAGTGGAACATTATCCAAAGATTTGGGCAGTTCAATATAAGTTTGATTCCAAAATGTAATTTTATCATGTAAAAAATGACTTACGGAATTTGGTATTTCATTTAAAGGTATTTGATTACCCATTGCCTGAGTAATTTTCAAGACTTTTGAATTTGAAAAAGTTATTAAATCCATAGAAATTGGTAAGCCTTGGATAATTGCTCTTTTCTCATAGTCCTCAATACATTCTTCAGAATAGTTATTCCATGTAATAGTATAACAAATTTTATGTTCCCCACGTAAAACTTCGTCTAAAAACTGTATCTCACTTGAATCATATACATTACTGACAGAATAATAAGAGAAATATGATTCGTAATCTCCTAAATGCAATACCTCAAAATTAGGATTAACGAAGTTTTGTTGAATATTAATTTTGTTAAGGACATCAAGATTTTTCTGCATTCCTGCAACATAAAGAACCTCGTTTTCAATAGGATCTCCAAATTCCTGATATGTAATTTCAATGTATACAGTGCTAATTCTTATACCTCCTCCTCCATAAATTTGTTGTGCCCTAAACCTCAATCTTAGATCATCTAAAGCAGATTGAGATAATTGTAATCCTGACCATTCTACTGAGGCCCATCCATCATCTACAGGGATCTCGGGTAATTCTTGAACTGGTATATTAGGATATTTTTTAGAAGATAAACCACCATCACCAATTCTCCAATAAGCTTCTAGAATATACAGTCCATCTATTTTTCCTCTAACATATAATTTAATATTCGATACAGCTTTATTTTCTTCCATTTGAAATGAAGATAAGCTAAATTCACAAATATCTCCAGAACTTCCAGTAATAGCCAAACCATCGGAAGGTAATGGGTATTCAATAATTCTTTCCCATAATGGAGTAGGGCTCCATTCAGTTATTACATCACCATCTGGTTTTATAATTTGTGTATTAACATCATCAAAAGTTTCTCTAAGAATTGGATTTTTTTCTCTGTCTTCTAATAATTGTTCAAATAAATCCATGAAATCAATAGTTCCTTCTCCCACTACATCATCATTCATCCCATAATCATTAGTAGTTCCTAATTGGGGATTCTGTGTTAAAGCCCAGAGAATTTGATTCTCAATCATACTGTCAGGTGATGCGAGTTTATAATTTATATCTCCAATTTCTCTACATCCAAAAGATTGAAGTTTTAAGTTTTCTTCCACATCGTAAATATGAATAATAGTTGTATTTCCCGATTCTGAATTATAAGAGGTAACAATCCAAATAAAATCAAATCGTAAATCAATTAAATTATCATCTTTAGCAGGATTGTCTTTTGAATAGCTGAGATCAAATTCATAAGTATTTTCACTGAATTTGCCATTTATAAAGATAAATTCGGCATTTGGATTTTCCTCCACTGGAAGTGCATCTCCTACTCCAGAGCAATCATAATTATCCACTAAACTGAATGAATCAACATTATTCGCGTCATCCTTCCAAAAAGTAGCTAAATTTGTTCTTGAAATCGATTGATTGCCAAAAACTCTCATATAAAAATAAATTGAGACATTAAGATCACCACGGTATAATCGTGGAGTGGCAAACGTGGAATAATCAGTATTAGGACGCTTAATAGACATACTGATTAATGTATTTCTTGAAGAATCATGAGGTATGACGAATTGATGAATCTTACCTTTATTTAATGTTAATGAGTATAATGGGGAAACATCCAAATTATCGGGAACTCCATCATTATCTGTGTCTGAATTATAGGGATCTAGCCCACTATTTCGTTCTTCTATATCCTTTAGGCCATCTCCATCTGTATCTTTAAATTCCGCTTTATCAAAGATTATTAATTCCCTTCCATCAAGATTAAATGTAATTTTGGTAGTTTCATTCGAATAATATTTGTAATATATTGTGTGATATCCTGTATCGACTATCCCAAAAGGCTTTTTATATGCATAATTACCAAAACTATTATTTACTACAACATCCTTTAGAGTTAATTTATCATCATCCAGTTGAATATCCAAAATTGTTCCACTAAATAATACAACGTGTAAATATCTATATCCAATATAACTTTCCGGTACATAAAAGCGAAAACTTCCCTCTCGAATGTCATCAGTTCCTGTGGAAGCACTAAATTTTGATGATTTCTCAAAAAATCCCCAAATATTAGGTTGTATTGGGTTTAAATCTTCTATAAACAACTCTTTTTGTACTTCTTCTACATCATGGATTAAATCTTCATCCCAATCTAAATTTACAATGATTTTATATTCAATTGTTCCATCTCCTTTTACTTTCATAACATGGTCTTTAGCAGTAGTATCCAAATCAAATCTGATGTATGCTCCATCTTCAACGAAATAACTATAGACAATGCTATCAAATTCAGGATATTCATCCGTATGATAAATATCATTGATAACTACTCCATCAACTTCTAAATAGAGCCAATTATAGGAAAAATTGGGCTGCATAAGAATAGAAATCGGCCCCCCTGCTTTGAAATAAATAGTTTCAGGTTGATCTAAATTCACCGTAATGTTATCCATTGCTATAAATAAAGGCTCTACGCAAACCCATTTGAAATTATCATTATCAATATCTGCTTGCTGAAATTCTAATGTATGTGCAGTACATTCATAGCCGAAATCCTTAGAAAAGATATTGATTCCATAACTTAGATTATACTGGTCATTGTCTAACTTAAGACTTGTAAAGTCTGTACCTTTAAGATCTGCAAGAAGATAACATTCTCCTTTAGCATTAAACTCATAGATTGATTGAGTTACATCGTTAATATATGTGTAATTATTTAGTAAAGGATTATACGATTGCTGCAGATCATCATATTGTTGTGAATTCTTGTTCAATTCATAAAAATACTCGTTAAACATCCAAGTATATCCAGAAAAAATTATCACTAGGATCAAAAAAACAGTTGTTAGTTGCTTTTTAGATTTAATTTTTATAATTTTCATATTTCATTCTATTTCATTTGTAATTGAATTTCGTTTTACATTTTTTTGTAGATGTTTGAAGAGAGATTTACCAATATATAAATTTTTCTATCTAAAATTAAATATTTCAATTCCCTCTGAAATATTCTGCGGTTTTTGCACAAAATTTCTTAACAACACGCTCGAAAATGAGAATGAGATTATAAATTTAATATATACTGATAATTAGAAGAAAAAAAAAATTTAGATACTGAAATTAGAGAATTTGAGCTGAGGTATTATTGTGTGCTACATTGGTCCCAAATA
>JBHLLI010000199.1:0-5380 GCA_048885765.1 Candidatus Hermodarchaeota archaeon | reverse complement strand
AACACATAATCCACATCCAATACATTTATTTTCCTCTATTTTTACAATGTAAGAAGTTAAAGTATGGAATGATATAATTCCTCGATAATATGTCTGGAAAAGGATACAACAACATTTACAACAATTGCAGATACTATTTTCCTTTTGATCGAGACTAAAATCATCATGAAATGTCTTGTGCACCAATCCTTCTTCTTCAGCTTCTTTTAATATCTTCTTTGCTTCATCTTTAGACACGGATTTACCTAAACCATGTTCTATAAAATAGCGACCCATATTTCCAAAATGGAAGCACCTAAATCTATCAGTCGATGTTTTACAAGAATCCCCTAATAGACTTCTTTGAAGTTTACAAGGACATTCGGAAAGAGAAATGATTTCTTGTTCATCTATAATCTTAGTTGCTTCATGCAATGGTAAAACTTTTTCAATTGGCACGTTTAGTTCCTTTTCAATTGGAATAATTCTGGAATAAATAGGTATTCTTTCTTTGAATATTGGTAATAACCCATCATAATTCGCTTGAACCATCTCAGTTGTTTCTTCAAACATTTTCTCAAAAATTTGAGCTAATTTTTGTTTCTGCTCAATAGGTCGGTCAACAATAAGCGAATATTCAAATATATCTGCAAATGGCGGTAAAAGTCGATACTCCATCATTTTAGTATTTTCTATTGGTTTATCCATAATAATTCCATTATCCATTAGAGAATTTAGCATATTCATTAATTGGTTATCATTCAATTCAGTTCTTTCTTTTAATTCTTGATATGTTAAGATAGGTTTCCTAAAGTTAAGTAAAAATGTAATTTGCTTTTCATTTAGAAGAGTCTTTAAGATTTCAACTAGTGTTTCATTAGCTTGAAATAGAGGATTACCACTTGCTCTTACAATTAATTTTGCTACTTTATACCAAACCTTTTCCGACATTTTTAAAAAAATTTATTTGAAATTTATAAGTCACATTCTATCTTTTTATTAATATAATTTGGGGATATGGAGAAACAACACTCAAATATATGAAATTAATGTAAAATATTTAAAGACTAAAATTATATTTATACTTAACACCAGATAAAAACCTATAGAATTCAGATTAAAATCAAAATTTTGGGTATTTGGGTTGGCATATACTTCCACATTTAAGATAGTACTTTTTGGAGATTCACAAACGGGGAAAACTACACTAGCTCATAGATTTCTAACTAATTTATTTAAAGAAGATATAACAATGACTCTCGGTGTAGATTTTCATTTGAAACCTCTTGAAATTGATGGTGAAATAATAAAGCTTCAAATATGGGATTTTGCTGGAGAAGAACGATTTAGATTTTTATTCCCTTCATACATTAGAGGTGCAAGTGGTGCAGTTTACATGTATGATATTACTAATTACGGTTCGCTGGCCCATGTCGATGATTGGTTTGAAATCGTCGAGAAGGAACTTGACTATAGAATACCTATTATTTTTGTTGGTGGCAAAACTGATTTGATACATCTAAAAGAGGTTTCTACTAAAAAAGCGATGGAATTAGCAATATCAAAAGGTGCAGATGGATTTATTGAATGCAGCTCCAAAACAGGAGAAAATGTGCATAAAATTTTTAATTTACTTGCTCAAATCATCCTTAAAAGTAGAAATATTAATGATCTTTAAAGATTTAATTTTTTGGGTATACCCGTAATTGAATCCCATTGACGATATTCGTAAAATAATTCCTTTAATTTAGTGAAATTAGGAGATCTTCCCGCTGAACCTCCTTTTTTAAAAGGACGTAAAATGATTTGTGGCAATTTATCATCTTTAGGCGTTAACCCCATTTTAATATTAAACATTCTTTTCATGTTCGCGATTCTTTCACCATAAGATTTAATCTCCTCAAGCTCGAAATTAAGTCCAGTTGCATACTTGATAATTTCAGCATTTTGAGAAGGCAAGGGATTACAAAATGAACACATTATCATTGAACTATAAAGTGCTCTATAGTCCATTAATATAGAACAACATTCTGCCATTTCGAGGTCATCTTTATATGTGTCAATTTGTTTAATCCCAATTTCTTCAAGTGGAATTCCCATTAAAACATAATATGCATCACACGCGTTATGAGAAGGACCTCGAGGGCTCATTCCATAAGCTATGGACATTCCATAGTTGGAGCGACTATCATGGTAAGTAATTTCTAAATTATTAACAGTAGCAATTTCTTCCCTATTTATCGAATACTTTTCAGCAAAGTAATTTGAACCTTCTGCAAGGTCATTACCAACCCCTATTCTATTAACAGTATCACTTAATAGTCGTTCCACACTATTGATATTACCCCAATTAAGATCTATTCCATTTAAACCATTCAATTTTATATTATTCTTAGTATAATGGTAAATAAGGCAAGCTATCGCTCCACTTGTGCTAATTGTGTCAATTCCGTATTTATTGCACTCTTTATTAAGATGAGCAATTGATTTTAAATCATCATTCAATATTAAACTGCCAAATCCGCAAATCGTCTCATATTCAGGCCCTTTAGTTTCATCCGTTTGATAAATACCTTCTTCAATTCTAATAATTCTTCCACAACCTATGACACATGAATGGCAAAAAGATTGTTTTATCAATATCGTTTCTGCCATAGTTACACCCGAAATATTCCTTGCTTTATCCCATTTAGATTCTGTATGATACTTTAAAGGCAATTCACCGGTAACATTATACATATCGAGGGCTGCGGCAGTTCCATATTCACCTAACAATTGGGTTGCAAAGGATTCTTTAACATAATCTCTCGCATTTTTAATAGCAATTTTTAATTTGTCTTTATTAGCTACATCAAGCTCTATATTAGATCCTTTAGCAATAATTCCCTTCAACTTCTTGGAGCCAAAAATAGCACCCATACCAGTTCTACCTGCGGCTCTTTGTTCAGATATTATATTCGCAAATTTCACTAAATTCTCTCCCGCTAGACCAATGCAAGCCACCTTTGCCTTTTCATTTCCAAAAATTTTTTTAAGTTTTTCAGTTGTTTCAAATGTATTTTTCCCCCATAATAACTCTGCGTCTTTTATTTTAACCACGTTATCATTAATTTCGATATATACAGGTTTATCTGAAGCACCTACAATTTCAATCCCATCATAACCGGCTTTCTTCACTTCCGCTCCAAACCAACTTCCACAGTTTGATTCCCCCCAGATTCCTGTGTAAGGAGATTTAGAACAAACAATCCATCTTCCCGTATTTGGAGCAAAAGTTCCATTTAACGGGCCTGTCATTATCATTATTATATTTTCTGCCGATAAAGGATCGGTTTCAATTTCTATCTTATTATACAGATATCTACATGCATATCCTGCCCCTCCTAAAAAGTCCTTAACAATTTCTTGATTTAAGGGAATATTAGAAATATTTTTGTTGGTAAGATCTATCTTTAATATCTTTCCTCGATAAGAATACAGAACTATACACGCCTTTTTTTGTATTTTCAATGTTTTAATATGTCAAAAACTCATTTTTATTTATTTTTTCCAGTATTTAACTTTCTTTATTAAATTTTAAATGTCAATACTTTATGGATTATTAAATAAATTTTTTTAAAATATTCCTTTCCAATAATAAATATGACACCTCAAAATTCGCTCAAATGGGAAGATTTAATATCTCCAACTTTAACCCCTGATGAATATCTAGAGAAATACGGGAATAATGTTAAAGAAGTTTATGACAATTATGAGCCAAAATCAGAAATAATTGAAGACATTAAAAATATATTGAAGGATAAAAAAGAAAAAATGAGAATAGTGGTTCTAGGTGCTGATTGGTGTCCGGATTGCTCTAAAAATGTACCTAGAATGATTAAAATAGCAAAAGAACTTAACTCCAATGATTTTGAGCTAAAAATCTTATATGGTATAATGAAAAATGCCCTACACAAGCCAGAAGAAACTATTTGGCATAAAAAACGTTCTCCTCCAGAGGCAACTGATCCTAAATTTGCTTTAAAAGCTATACCGACTTTTTACTTCTTTAATAAATCTGGGGATTATCTAGGTACAATTGTAGAAAATCCAGAATATAAATCAACATTAGAAGAGGACACACTAAAAATATTAAAAAGATATTTATGACTAATTTTTATCCTATTTTATAGCTTTATTTTTCATTTTTTCTCTAGAGTTCGTGAAAATTTAAATTATAAATAAGCCATATTAATTTTATGTCGAAATTAAAAGTAAAAAAAGTTATTATTTTCAAACACGGCGTGTCCTACTATATACTTGAAGGCACTCAAAAAGGCACTGGAAAATTTGAACTTGAATTCAAAATTGATGAGATGAATGACATATTAAAATCACTATTTGTATTAGATACAAGTGAGAAAGGATATATCTCATCAATATCATACGACGCAGCCTTAGAAACCAGTCAACTCCTAAAATCTATAATGTTGAATATTCCTGATCAAAATTCCTTTTCTTCTCTTGTAACTCAGATTAAAGGGGCTGAAGTTATTTTAACGATAGGTGGAGCTAAAAAAATTTCAGGAAAAATAATGGGTATTGAATTCATAGAAAGATTGAGCAAAGATGAGAAAGTGATCGAAAAACTATTGACTCTACTTCAAGACGATGGAATGGTAACTAAATTTAGTTTTACAGAAATTAGGTCATTGGAAATTCAAAATGAAGAGATTAGAAAAGATTTACAATTCTTCTTAGATACAATTATCGCTGGTAAAAAAAAGGATGCTAAGAAAATTATTATCAACTGTGAATCTGGTGGAGATGATACTAATGAAAGAAATATATTCGTATCCTATATTCGTGAAAGTCCAATCTGGAAAACTTCATATAGATTAATCATGAGCAAACAACAAGCACTAGAGCAAAAATGCCTGTTATCTGGTTGGAGTTTAATTGAAAATACTACAAATCAAGATTGGGAAGATATTGAGCTCTCTTTAGTTGCGGGTATGCCGGTATCTTTTGTTTATGAATTCTATAGACCAATATTCATCCAACGGCCAGTTATTCAACCACCTAAAGTTTTAAGCGCAAAACCTACAGAGATCGAAGAAGGGTTAGAAATGGAAAGATTTGAAGATTACGCAATGGCTGAAATGGATGAAGCAAGACCAGTAGCGATGAAAAAGGCTAAAGCTCTTAGAACTGGAATGCCGGCTCCTGCGGCTCCAGCTGGTGGATTCGGACGTATGCAAAGTATTATGTCAGAGTCAGAAGTATACGATAAAGTCAAATCTCAAGTTAAAGCTCAAACAAAAGATTTAGGAGAATTATTTGAATATAATATTTCAAATCCTGTAACAATTAAGCGAAAACAATCTGCGCTGGTCCCAATACTCACAGAATCAATTAAAGC
>JBHLLI010000198.1:0-5453 GCA_048885765.1 Candidatus Hermodarchaeota archaeon | reverse complement strand
AGAGAGAAATTCGATTTAGAAGAATTGAAACCTTCTGTACTAGAATAGAGAGACTCTATTAAGAATAAGTAATTAATTTTTTATAATCCATCAATAATAATAATATTATGAGCGGAGATAATTCTAATGAAGCAAGTGATTCAAAATTTGAAGAAAAACTAGAAAAGACAGTAGAATTACCTGCTTTGGATTTTTTTAAAATAAACTTTCTTAGCTTTTTAGTACCACTTTACATATGTTTAAGCCTTTTTTTATTATTTGAATACGGTTTTATTATTTTCTTCTCTATTCATCCAGTTATACATTTAATTATATTACCAGTAGTTTTTCTTGTTCTTTACTATATTTATCTTATTATTCTAATTGAATTTACTGCGCTATGGGCTCGGAAATGGAATAAAAAATCTCCTCCAAAACAAGGCGTTTTTAGACGAGTCCTTGATGATGTAAAAAGTGAGGAAGGGCAGATGATGAAATATTACCATAAAAGAGGATTTATAATTAAATTCCCCATGTGGTTAACGTCAAAATCACCATTTCCTTGGCTTATTAATAGAACTCTCCGAAGAATAAGTCATAATAAAATAGGCAAGAATGTTATATATAATGATGCTTATGTGGGTTTAGAATTCACCGAGATTGGTGACAATACTTTTTTTTATCCAACCACTGGTCTTTCTACCCATGCTGTAAATACAATCTTCGGAAAAATAACAATAATTGAAATCAAAATTGGTGAGAATAACACATTTTACCCAGGAACAATAATGGGTTGCGGAGCTCTCAGTACAGACAATAATGTTATTTATCCAAATACCGTGTTGCATAAAAATTGGAGAGGAAAACCTGGAAAGTTATATTACCAAGGCAGTCCTGGACGACCAATTGATGTAAATGATAAAACATGAGTTTTATGAAAAGTAGAATTTACATAAGATTTATTAATTAATTTAGAAATTATTTAAAAATGGATGTAAATCCATTAAAAAAATAGGTAGATCCATAAATGAATGTACTTAAATGGTTTGTCAGTGATGATAAACCTTGGTTTAAGTTTTACCAAGATGGAGTACCAAAACATCCTGAATTTCCTGTAATTAGTTTAGGAGATTGGTTTGACCAAAAAACTGAAGAAAGCGCAAAAAATAAAGCAATTTGGTTTTCCAAGACATTTATGAATTATCGAGTTCTTAGAAAATATACAGATTCTCTTGCTACATCATTAGCAAGACGGGGGATAAAAAAGGGTGATGTTGTAGCAATCTTGCTTCCTAATAGTTTTCAGTTCACAATCGCTTATTTTGCTACTGTTAAATTAGGTGGCATTGTTACTCCGTTAAATCCCACATATAAACCTTTAGAAATTCTGAACGTGCTTAAACAAGTAAAAGCTAAAGCATTAATTTGTATGGACGCAATGTATGGATTAATTAAACCAATAAAAGAAAAATATAAATTTGATTTTATAATCTCTACTTGTATAGTTGATCTAGCAGCAATTCCACCAGCGATAAAAGAAAAGCTAATTGAGGAGGGCACAATTCCAACAGGAGAGGTACCGGGTGCTATTAAATTTCTTGACGTCTGTCAAAAACGTGGTGAAGTAGATATTCCAGATGTTGAGATTGATCCATTAAATGATACTGCTGTGTACCTTATGACCGGAGGAACTACAGGTGTTCCTAAACCAGCAATTATAACACATTTCAACTGTGTTACAAATGCTAAACAAAATGTCATGTGGATGCCAGATGCAACACACCCTATGGCGTGTATTGGTATTTTACCCATGTTTCACGCTTTTGGTATGACTATTGTTCAAAATGTTGTAATAGAAGGTGGTGATTATAACATACTTTTTCCCAGACCACCAGAATCTTTAAAAGAGGTCATAGACACAATATTGGAAGTAGGACCTGAAAAAGGGGTTATATTACCAGGGGTCGAAAATCTTTATATAGGATTGACACGTTATCTGAAGGAGAACCCTGAACCTCGTCTTGAAGGTATGTTTCGGTTATGCGTTAGTGGAGCTGGTCCTCTTCATAAACATGTAAAAGAAGCTTTTGAAGCGGTTAGTGGAGGTAGACTTGTAGAAGCATATGGACTTACGGAATGTACTACTGCCGTAAGTGCTGGACCTTTTGATGGTACAGATACTCCTGGAACTATTGGATTACCATACCCTGGTGTAGATTGGGCAATTTTTGATGCTGAAGATTTTAGTAAGGGTCCATTAGAAGGTTATGGAATCGATTATACTGGAGAAATATGTGTATGTGGCCCTCAAGTTATGAAAGGGTATCTGAATAATCCTGAAGCCACCGACGAAACTTTAAAAAACTGGGATGATCGAGTTTGGTGTCTAACAGGGGATATTGGTTATATGGATGAGAAGGGACAAATCGTTATTAGGGATAGAAAGAAGCAAATGATAAAATATAAAGGATATTCTGTTTTTCCAAAGGAGGTTGAAGAATTACTAGGAACTCATCCTGGTGTCTTAGAAGTTGCTGTTGCTGGATTACCTAATCCTGAAACCGGTGAAATAGTTAAAGCATGGGTGCAACTAAAAGATGATTCAAAAGGAAAGATTAACTCTGATCAATTAATTAATTGGTGTAAAGATAATATAACTCATTATAAGTGTCCAAAAAAAATTGAAATAATTGAAGAAATTCCCAAAACTCTCGTTGGAAAAGTACAAAGAAGAGTGTTACAAGAGGCTGACCCTATATGGAAAGAAAAATACGGGCATGATTAATAACATTATCAATTTTTTGGATATTTATTATATTTTTGTAAGAATTCTCTATAAGAGTTAATCTTATCAAGTACTATTCCAGTCAATTCAAGACTTTCGAAGACAGGTACATTTCTGTTCAAAAGCTTTAATTTGAATTTATATCGACTTTCGTATTCTTCAAAACCTTCATTAATTTTTAACATAACGCAATACATTGGTTTTGTACACACTCTTTTTGCCTTAGAGATATACCTTATAAACTCTTTATTAAGATCCATCCCTTTAAATCCCATTTCCTCAAGTAACTCTTCAAATCCGCCAAATCTTTCAGGATCTTTAATAAATACAATTGAGGAAATATTAGGGTCCTTATCTAAAGCTAAAATTGTACGATAATATATATTTGGTTGTATTCCAGCACCACCAAGGTCAAGTGGGTTGGTAACATTTGTATTAACATCAGGTAAAAATCTTTTCATTTTATTTATAGTCTTTTCCGTTAAATTGGGTATTTTAAGGTGATGTTTTTCAAGAATATCAATTGCTTCTATTGTAGATCCTCCACCTATCCCTATCACACCCACATTTCGAGATCCAGGAAGATGAGTCAAATTAAATGCTGAAGCTAATGCAGCAACTTCATTTGAGTTGTTCACAATGCAACTACCAGTTTGTTTTCCAACCGCTTTCCATATTACATTATTTCCCGCAAGACCACCAGTATGAGACATTATTGCTTTTTTTGTTGCTTCACCGTATCCAGCTCTCCAAAGAATTACTGGTTTTCTATTTAAATTACATTCCTTCACCATATTCATGAATTTTCTGCCCTGTTGGATAGATCTTAAGTTTTCAATGTATAAACCAATTATTTTTGTATGATCATCATAAAGAAAGTATTCTAAAAACTCTGCTGGTGATAAATCTAATGCATTTCCGACTGAGATAAATTTAGAGATATAAAGCCCATAAGAAACTGCTAATTGGGACAAATTTTGAGCAATGCCACCTGATTGAAATATTCCACTAAAATTTCCTGCTTTTTTTGATTGTTCAAACGCAAAATATAATCCCGCTCTTGGATTGTAAACACCTATACAATTTGGACCAATGATCCTCACATTATATTGTTGAGCTTTTGATAAAAGCTCTTGTTCTAAGTTTTCATTACCAACTTCCCGAAATCCGGAAGCGAAAACTGTTGCAAAGGGTACTCCTTTTTGACCAATTTCTTCCATTAATTTAGGACATAATCGAGCAGGAACAGCTAGGATCACGTAATCTATAGGCTCAGAGATCTCTAGAATAGAACTATAAATTTTATATCCATACAAATCCTGACCACTTAATCTAGGATTAAATAAGTATATGGGTCCCTTAAACCTGTTTTTCATACATCGAAGAAAAAAACCTCCACTACCAGGATCTCGGCTCACACCAATTATTCCTATTGACCTGGGAAAGAAAAGTTGATCAAAACTAATATTCTGGGATTGATTATTTGCTAGCATAAGAATATCCTCTAAAAAGGAGTAAAATGTTAAATAGAGTAATAAAACTCAACTAAAATATTTTATTAAGAAAGAGAAGAGATTATCCTAAATTTCAATTAATAATCTCTTGATAAGCTCTACATTGTCAGATATTATCCCATCAACACCCATTTTTAATACTCTTCTTATATCTGATTCTTTATTAACAGTCCATACATTAACCATCATATTATTGTCATGAGCCAATTTAATAAACTCTTCATTAATTGACTTAAAGTATGGATGAATTGAATAAAAATTGTTTTTAATGGCTTTTTGACTGTATTTTATTAATTTTCGAGAGGATGTAATAACTGAGGGGACCAGCAATCCGAGTTTTAAATTTGGATCTAATTTTTGAAGTTCTAATAATTCGTTAAACATAAAAGAACTTAATATTGAAGTTTCGATAAGATTGTTCTGCTTTAAAATTTCAATAAGATTTTTACTGAAATTTGGGGCTTTCACTTCACATTGTAAACCAATATTACCCTTAGCAATCTTAATTAATTCTTTTAAAGTAGGGATTTTTTCACCCTCTCCTATATCTAAGGTTTTGATTTCTTTCAATATCATATCTTTAATGAACTTCTTTTGACCATTCATATGAGAAACGTAATCATCATGAAAAATTACAATTTCTCCGTCTTTAGATTGATGGACATCAAATTCGATATAATCTGCTTTTAATTCGATTGCTTTTTTAAATGCCTTTAATGTATTTTCAGGTGCAATATTACTAGCTCCTCTGTGAGCGATTACTAAAACCTTTTTATTAAAATTCATTCGAATCACAGATATTTTATAGCTTTCCCCAATTAATGTGTATAGTTAATTATAAATCTATTTTAATTATTTTTTTTTGGATTCTTTTTCACAAATTTGGGAAACTGTATTAGAATGTGTTTTTGCTTAAATGAATATTTGATCACAAATTCTATGGATTTTTTTCAAAGATTCTTTTATGTGATCATCTAGTTTGTGAAAATTTTATTAACTGTAAAACTAGAAGTTTATATATTCGTAATTCGTAATGTTGTAACAATTATTTGAGTTATGCGTTAAATTTATAAGGTTATAATATTTTTTAATATTTCAGTGTAATATTATTGAGTAATTACTGAGTGAGATAAACCGATAAGTTAAAATATTTTGAAAAAAAACACTGGTGAATT
>JBHLLI010000197.1:0-5570 GCA_048885765.1 Candidatus Hermodarchaeota archaeon | reverse complement strand
TATAATATTTCAAATCCTGTAACAATTAAGCGAAAACAATCTGCGCTGGTCCCAATACTCACAGAATCAATTAAAGCAAAGAAGATATTGCTTTATAATAAAATAGAACAAGATAAAAATCCTAATGCGTGCTTAGAAATTACAAATAATACCAATTTAACTCTCGAAAGAGGCCCCGTAACAATTATTTATGATGATAATCTCGCTGGTGAAGCTATTATTCCTTTCTTAAACAAAGATGATACGAGATTACTAAATTATGCTATTGAACAGGCTGTAATTATAACCCATGAACAAAAATCTGAAAATTTATCAGTTCACAGGGTAACATTTGGTAGTGGGTATTCTTATGAATATTATTATACTAATATGACAACCACATATAAAATAAAGAATAAGACAGACGAAGAAAAGGAATTATACCTCGATCATCCTAAAACTCATGATTACAAGTTTATAGAAAAGCCAGTTGACCCCGAAGAAACTGCAAATTATTGGCGATTTAAATTAACTTTAAAACCTAAAGATGCTGTCGTATTTAAATTAAAGGAACAAAGAGAGAATTACTCAAGTAATTATTTATGGAATTACAATAAAGAAGACTTATTGAAAAGAGTAGTTTTCTATGTAAAAAAGAAATTCATTGATCCTGAATTAGAGACAAAATTAAAAGAAATAGCTGAATTAATACAAACTTTAAATGATTTGAGATCTAAAGAAGATAAGCTTAATGAAGAAAGAGATTTAATGACTGATGAACAAGTAAGACTTAGAGAAAATATCTCGGTTCTAGGAGAAGATAGTCAATCTATATCGTTAAAAGAACGATATATAAAAAAATTGAATACTCAAGAGACTAGATTTGAAGCAATTAATAAAGAACTTAAAACTTTAGATAAAAAAATTAAAGAGCTGAACAGTGACATTGAAAATAAAATGAATATGCTCTCTACACCTTAAAGATAAAACTCTTCTTTTTTTTGTTATAAATTTAAATCCTAAATTAATTTATTTTTGTTAAGGATGATCAGTAATACAAGCCTTAGTAGTTTTAGAAGCTTAATCTATCGGAGTGGATGGCTTTATAATGCAGTGACCCGTAGATTATATGACCAAGATACAAAATTTTTCACCATAGCATCAATTATCGGGAAAGGACCAAAAAGAATTTTAGATTTACCATGTGGTACTGGATATTTAATGCGTTTTTTGCATCCTGATATTGAATATGAAGGAGTAGATCTTAATCCTCGATTTTTAAAGCGTATAAAAACCAAAGAATTGAAAAAGAGAAATATAAAATTAAAAAGAATAATAATTCAAAGGAAAAACATTTTCGATTTTCAAGATTATCAGGGAGATAAAAAGGATGTTATTGTTCTATGTGATATTTTACATCACGTTTACCCTAAACATATTGATTTAATAAACATAGCGAAAAAGATCGCCCATAAAATTATTTTATGCGAGCCTTATGTAATTAGACCTACAGAAATCTCTGCCCGTGATAAATTATTTAAAATCATTATATTTTTTGGTAAACACTTACCAAAATCTTTATTCAAAATTGTTGATTTCTTATTTTTAGATAATGATGGCATTAATACCTATCACAGAAGATCACGATGGAATCTTGATGAAAAGAGCCTAAAACAATTTTATAAAACTATGGGATTCAATAATATACAAAAAATTATGGATGAATATATTGCCATTTGGGAATCTTAAAATCAAATCGAGGAGGAATTTCTTATTATGCTAAATATTACCTTATCACTCTGGGATACTGGAGGACAAGAACGATTTGATTTCTTTAAAACTGATTTCTTTAAGGGTGTTGCAGCGGTTGGTTTAGTTTTTGATTTAAGCCGTCCTGATACTTTTGATAAGATAGATGAATATTTCGAAGAGATTAGGACTCGTTCTGGGAATATTCCAATATTTTTAATTGGGAATAAATATGATCTACTTAGAGATATTGGTGAAACAATCCCTAGAGAAAAAATACTCCAAAAACTGAATCAATATTATCTATTTGAATACATTGAAACTTCTGCATTAGACAATAAAAATGTTCAAAGTTTTTTTTATCGACTTGCAATTACAGCATTATTAGATTTCAAAGCAAGATTAGGAGAAATTGAAGATACTACCCACTTTAGATTCAAAATTTTACTAACTGGTGCTGCAGCAGTAGGAAAATCATCTTTAATAAGAACCTTTACTGATAAAAGCTTTATAGAAAACTACAAATTAACTGTCGGCCTGGATTTTATGACACAGAAGATCGAGATTCCTGAAATTAATCTTCCTAAAGAAACTCTGGAATTAATTAAGAAATCAGTTAAATCATATAAAAAAATTACAAGAAAATTATCTAAAAAAGAAGAACTAAGTGATGTTTCAGAATCATAAAAAGAATCAAAACCCTTTAAAACTGTTTTGAATAACCTTTATTTTGGCTTATTCCTAATTTATACAAAATGAGTTTGACTTGCTATCATGTCTGCTGTGTGTATTAGAGTTGCCAGTTCGCTCATTTCTATAGGATAATATTTACTCCATTGACCATGATGGAAAATTATTGCTTTATACATCTCATCATCAAAAAATAGAAGAGGGCTTTGGTTCTTAATAACTGCTACTGCCTCCTCTACATGATAATCTCTTCCTTCATAGTTAAACTTATTCGAAATATCTTCATGTACAATATCTAACTCCTCACGTGCAACTGCTATTTTAGAAGTTATATTCTTTCTCTTAAAGGAATAATAAGAGATTTTTCCGAAATCATGATAAATCGCAGTTAAAACAGCCTTTTTAAGGTCTACATTGAAATCCTCAGATTTACCCATAATATATGTATAATTTGTTACCAATAGAATATGATCAAATAATCCTCCTTCATAACCACCATGAAACCCTCTTAAAGCAGCAGGTAGTCTTTTTGCCTCCATTAAGATTTCTTTTAAACAGGTCTTTCCATCATCTCCAATTTTAGAAAGCTCAAAAAAGAAATCAAATCCCTTATAATCAAAATCCAATTGATTTTTAAGATCTTGATTTACAAAATGGTTCATATCTTCTAAATCTATATCACTTACTTGAACTTGTACACTAATTTTTGAATTGAATTCGGTCAACAGCATAATAGCAAATTCAGGATCCTGTTTACATAAGTTAAGAAAAAATTTTGCAATATGTTTACAGAATTTATTATTAGGCTTTTTTCTTGCTAAAAAGTCAGGACAGTTATGATTAATAATATCATAGGAATATCTTTTTGATATATCTATAGATAATTTATAGGGAACAATGGAATTTCCTTGAATTTCTGCATCGATAAACCCACGCTCTTTATTAATTTCTAATATTCTTATAGAACTATTTGAAACTGAAGCGGCTCTATTTATTGTGTTGCTATTAGCAAAATTTTTGAATAATTCTTCGAATTCCTTTTCTATTGGCATTATTTCACATATAATCTTTAAAAATTATTTAAAACAGTAGTCCCTAATTAATTTAAGTTTTTAAACCAAAAAAAATTAAATAATCATATCCTTATTATCTTAAAAAATTAAGGTGTGAAATTTGAGTATTGATGAATTACAAGAACAAGTTGATAAATTACTAGAAGAAATGGATGAGCTTCAAGAAGTATGTGACACACTCCCGCAATGCGACGAGGATGATGGCTGTGCCACCTGTGAAACAAATAAAAAAATCGAAGAACTTGAAGAAAAAATTGAAAAACTTGAAGAAAAAATTGAATCATTAATGGGAGACGAGGAAGAAGACTAAGAGTCTCTTATATCAAATTCAAAATTCCTACTTTTTGTTTTATTCTATTTTTTTATTCCAATTTTATAATCTATTATTATAAGTTCTTAAATTGATATCTTAGATTTCGTGACATAATAAATTGTTGTATCTGTCTACTGCCTCCAATTATTTCTTGGATTCTTGATATGTCTAGATAATCATGCATCAAAGTATTATCGCATAAGCCTGCACCTCCCATGAGGTTCGCTGCTTCATAACAAACTTTTTTGGAAAGTAAAGCACAATTATATTTATATTGACTTCCCAACGCGACAAAATTACGTGAGATATTCTCGGGTAAGTTTCCTTCGTACTTTTCCATTTTAGCATCGTAGATTTCACAGAACTTTAAAATTCCGTGAGTAAGGGCCGTTGTTTTAGCCAATAAGTCCGTTAATGTAAATCCCACTCCTTGAAATAATAAAATTTCTTTATCAAATTGCTTCCTCATATTAGCATAAATTACTGCATGTGCTACAGCACCCCAACATTCACTCACACCTCTTAATGCAATGGAAATCCTTTCCGGAATTAGGCCCTCAAATAAATGTTCCCTTCCTTTCCCTATTCCCCCTAATACATATTCTTTTGGGACCTTTAAATTTTCTAAGATTTCCTTTCCGAGATATAATTTAGGTACCCAAGGGATCCCAACACGTTCACAATTCCACCCTTCCCAAGAAGTATTGATAAGGAATTGTGCCATCAAATTTCCATTATTCTTCTCAGCAGTGGCATACGCGACGGCCCATTTCGATCTGGGAGCATTTGTATTATATATTTTTGTACCGTTCAATATAAAACTCCCATCTTCCTGCTCGTCGCAGGTGGTGAGCTGATGGACCGCATCCGAACCTCTCTCGGGCTCTGTGATCAACAAACATCCTGTTGTTTTTCCAGTTACAAGTTCCTTTAATGCATCTAATCTAACAGATATATCGTCATGATGTTCATAAATAGGATTAATGCAAATTACCGTAGCTCCACTTCCCATTGTAAATTGAGGATCAAACAAATCAAGTGCTAAAATCCTCATGAAATCCATAGCCATTCCGAACTCCTTGTAATTTAAATCAATACATTCATATGCATGCTGGCGAGTAATATATCCCTTTTTACCAAATGCAGGATACCATTCATAAATGTCCTCCATAGGTCCATGAGTGATGTTATTGTCTTTTTCATAATTTAGGCAGAAGTCTTGGACTTCTTTAAGAAATGTAAATTGTTTTTCAGTTAGAATAAAGGACAAATTTTCATTAAGGAACTCATACCTATTCCTAAGATTTAATTTTTCTAAAATCTCATCATTAATAACTTGAGTATCAAATCGTTTCTTCATTTACATACACCTTATCATTTGTTTAATTAGTTTCTATCATATTAAATTTTGACAATTTTTTTAAAATTCTCAAGAATAATTGTAATTTAAAAAAATTGAACAAACTTTATTATAGAATACTAAGTTATATTTAAAGTGTATATTTATCATAGAATTTAAATAAGACGAAAAAAAAAGTTAGAGAGTAAAAGATTATGGCAGAAAATAGGAAATTTAAAACCCAAGCGATTAATGATGAAATCTTGGAAAAATTGAGTTTAACATATCGATACAAGTTCATAACTAATAATTTACAAATAATTTTTTCTCCTAGGGAAATTGAATTCTTGCAACAAATGGAAGATTTTTGTCTTAAATACGAACAGCAAAACAATATTACCCATGCGCCTGATGAGGATGTTTATAA
>JBHLLI010000196.1:0-5945 GCA_048885765.1 Candidatus Hermodarchaeota archaeon | reverse complement strand
AAAGTTTATTATAAAA
This sequence comes from Candidatus Hermodarchaeota archaeon, assembly GCA_048885765.1. Classification (GTDB taxonomy): domain Archaea; phylum Asgardarchaeota; class Lokiarchaeia; order Sigyniarchaeales; family SOKP01; genus Loki-b32. Next base: position 5,929 of record JBHLLI010000196.1, on the reverse strand, counting down.
GTGATAGATTAGAGATTTTTTATGAGTATTGTGAGAAATTAATTAAAGATAATATGGCTTATGTTTGTTTTTGTTCTGCTGGTGATTTTCGTGAAAAATACAAGAAAAAACAGTTAAATTGTCCTCATAGGGATCAAACAATCGAAAAAAATTTAGAAGAATGGAATGCTATGCTCAATAGAAGATATTCTGAAGGTGAGGTGGTTGTAAGATTGAAAACCGGTATGGATCAGAAAGATCCAGCTTTACGGGATCAAATAATAATGAGAATTTCAGAGGCAGAACACCCAAAAGTAGGTAACAAATACTTGGTATGGCCTATGCTTGAATATTCATGGGCAATTGACGATTATTTAATTGGTGCAACCCATATTCTAAGAGGAATTGACTTGGTTAAAGAAGGAATTATAGAAGAATTCATCTGGGATCATTTCGGTTGGACAAAAGCTGAATTGCTTTATTATGGAAGAATAAATTTTGCTAATATGAAATTAAGTAAAACTGAATCAAGAAATAATATTCAGAGTGGAAAATATGAAGGATGGGATGACCCTAGAACATGGAGTTTGCAATCCCTTAAAAAACGAGGAATAAAACCGGAAGCATTAAGAGAGTCATTGTTAGAACTGGGTATGTCTCAATCTGGAATAACATTTTCTGTAAATTGGTTGTATGCGAAAAATCAAGATATTATAGATGAAATCTCGAATAGATATTTTTATGTTGAAAATCCAATATCAGTAGTTATTGATAATATTTCTAAAAAAGAATATACAGCAAAACCTCTTCTACATCCAACAGAACCGAAAAAAGGAAACCGAATAATAACATGTAAAGCATTAAATAACCAATTAAAATTATTGATTTCTTTATCAGACGCAAAAAAAATTAAGAAAAACCAAGTTGTTAGGTTAAAAGATTTAATAAATATTCAGATCAAAACCATAGATCTGGATAAAAATATAATTTTGGCTTCCTACCATAGTAAAGAATTAGATAGAGAATTTTCAATTATTCACTGGGTTCCTGAAGATGAAAATATTGAGGTAACTATATTGAAACCTGACGGTAATTTGTCAAAGGGAAAGGGTGAATTAAATCTTTTAGAAATCCCTATGAATCAAACTATACAATTCGAGCGCTTTGGATTTGTAAATCCAATAAAGTGTGAAAAAAATCAACTCTACTGCTATTTTACACATTAAATTATCAATATTATAAGAAATCAAGAAATAATTTCATTAAATTATATATCTAGATTTGTGGACATATAATTTTTTTGCATACACATCAAAATATTGTGTAATTATAGACTTGGAGGATAAAATTTTAATAAATAATTAGTAATTAGTTACTCTATAAGAAGAAATATAAATTTTTTCTCTGAGGATATTAGTTTTCATGCGTTATTTGCCTTGTAAGAAATGCGGGTCAGGACAACCCACAATCAAAGGTTCTGTTGCCCAATGTCCTTACTGTGGGGCAAAAACATTATACATGGAAGCAATTTATTCTTTTAAATATTATCTAGCAGAGATTTTAAAAACTACATTATATAAAACTGAAAAAGCAGCAAGAGTCTCAGAACTTGAGAGAAGGAAATCTCTGATTGACCAGTTTTACTATAATCTTAAAGCTGATTTTGATGAGTATAGACATTTAATAATTACTAAATTGGACAAGATAAATATAGATCCATTAAAATTATTCCACACTATACGTACTGCTGGGAATTTTGGTATTATAATTGAGGAAATCATCTTACCTAGCATAAAAGATGAGGAAGAAAGGAAGAAATATGGAGAGTTCAAGGATTATTCATACATAATCAATAAATCATTAATAGCATTATATTATAGTTACTTAGCTAAAAACTCATTATCTATTGAAAATTGTGAGAAATACTATAAATTAGCTGAAATTAACTACCAAAATATCGTAGATTTCTGTAACATCAGTAAACTTGAGAATATAAATTCTAATATCTATAAGAAAAGAGATTTTTATATAATTCTTACTGAATTTACCAATATACTAAGAGGTATATTAAATAACAATCCAAAATTTTATTCTGATAAATTAGAAGATTTACTTGATAGATTAATTAAAATTAACGCAGAGGATTTTCGAAAATACAATTTATATGGTCAAATTGAAAATATCTATCAACTAGAAAGAGAAACTAGTGTCGTTTTAGAGAAAGTAAAAATCGATTGTCCATTGCTATCGACTGATAATGTTGAAGAAAATCTTATCTTTAATAACGAAGAAAATATGGAAAAACTTAATAGTGTCCGGAATTGGATTGAAACAGTATCTGAAAGATATCAAAGATACCAAAGAAGCCTTTTAAAACTCCATTCTGGAAAATTAGTTAAGTACTTAGAATCTTATCGTACAGAATTTATCAATTATAAAAACAAGAATATCCAAAAATTCAATAATTTATTAGAAGTTATGATCTTAAAAGCTCTTGAGGGATATAATACTGAAGCGGTTGAGCTTTTGAATTCTCTAAGCGATTTATTACAAGAAGATAAGTTAAATGGAAAAATTATTGAGAAGTTAGAAATTGAATACAATGATTTAATCCAACTAGATGAACTTTTAAAAAATTTTATCAAGGATATTTTTGAGAAACCTTTACTTCGAAATCTTGAAGCAGAGTATTACAAGAAATTAATCTCATTAATCTCAACCAAACACTCAGTATTTGATAATTATATCTTAAAATATATTAACTATATGTTCCAACGATTTGAAGAAGCAAGAAGCAAAAATGTACTTTCTTTAGAAGAACAAAAAAGCCAATTTAGTTTAAAAATAATGCCCAATCTCCAAAAACTCATTAATTCAAGCTTTAATTTGGATGAAAACGTTTTACCATATCCACTTTTCATTGATCTTAAAGTACAAAATAAAAAACTGAAATTAAATCACCCTGAAATTATCACAGTTTCAATTGAGAATCCTAATTTGAGTGAAATTAAAGATATAAAAATTTACTTCTTTATGTCCGATTCTTTTGAATCTAAATTGGAATATACTAGTATAAAACGCTTAAAGTCAAATGAAATTTCAAAAATCAAGACAAAAATTACTCCAAAAAAAATTGGCAAATTTCTATTTATGGTAATGGTTGAATACCAACATATTAATAAAACATTCTGGATGCCTTCATTAAAACTCGAATTAGAAGTTGAAAGGGACGAAGAACTTGCTAAATACAATCAATATCAATTATCCAAATCAGGATTTTTCCAATCTGATATTGAAATAAACAGAATTTCTAGATTTATGAGAATTGGGATTTAAAAAGCGTTTTTGCCAACTTATTTTAACAATTTTTAATTTGAAACATAAAGCTTTTAGTAATTAATTATCTTACTCTAAATTGATAATGAAAGATAAAGAAATTCAAGATTCTAATGGAGAGCAAAAAAACTCAGACTATATAAATTCTAAGGATTTAGATGATAAATCTTGGTTATTTTGCCCTGTTTGTGGTAATAAAATTCCTAAGCTTCAGAAATTAAAATTTTGCATTAAATGTGGGACAGATCTTAATTACCTTAAAGAACATAAACAATTAAAACCAACTGACTCAATTAATCCTTATATTCAAACAAAAAAGTATCCCCAACAGGACATTCCTCTAATTTCTTATGAACCTCTGAAAATTTCGGATGAAGAGATCCTTAATACCAAGAATTTTGAATTATGGGGGACAATGCCTTCAATAGGAATATCCATGGGTGCATTTCTTATAATGAATTTTGCTACCGCTGGAGTTCTTGCTATAATGATCTTCTTTGCTACTGATCTAGAAGCTTTGTTGGAATTTTTAGTAAATCCTTATTTTATAGCCATCAGTTCTTTCTTTGAATTAATATTTGTATTAATTCCAGTATTATATGTCGGAAAATACCTCAGAAACCCTTCATTAAAGAATAGATTAGGATTATTAGGTTTTACTTCAAAGGGATTGAATAAAAAAGACTTTTTGAAAGAAATCTTAATTGGTCTAGGATTTGCCGTTGCAGGATATTATTTAGTTCAGGGAATTGCATTTTTAACTGAGATAGGAATTGAATTTTTTTTTGGAATTGAAATTATCCAAGATGTGAATAGTGGTGCCGGTGAGGCGGGAATTCTCCTCATAGAAGGTGATATCCTCAGTATAATTCTCTTATCTATAGCAATGATATTATTAGTAGGAACTTCTGAAGAAATATTATTTAGAGGTTTTATGCAAAAAGGATTGACGCGGAGTTTAGGAAGTTTGGGGGGTATTTTGGTATCCGCATTCATTTTTGCTATGATTCATGTATTAGGGATAATACTTTTGTTTATTGAATCACCTATTCTTATTCTTATTTCATTTATCCTATATTTTATTCCTTATTTTATAATTTCTGTTGTATTAGGATTAATTTACTACTGGAGAAATGAAAATTTAATAGCGGTAGTAATCACTCATGGTGTTTTCGATGCATTAACGATTATTTTAGCTTATATTTCTCTTTATGGATTCTAGAACATAAAATCGCGGATTATGAAGATATTACAAAAATATGAATTAAAAGCTAAATCGAAAAAATCTATAGATATTGGAGTAGGATTGGGAGATTCCATATTCAATAATCAGAAAATAATAACAGCTAGTTTAGATTTTTTAAAAAAATTTGAATCAACGATATCTTTTTTTGGAGTAAAGGATGTTTTAAACAAAGTTATCGGACAATTTTCACAAATTAAAGAAAATTCACAATTAAAGTTCATTGAATGTCAAGATCCCGAAAGATCTATTATTGAGTCGTTAAATCAAAATTCTATGCAGGCAATCATCAGAGGATCATTAAGTTCGACCAAATTTTTAAAATACCTTAAACAAACTCTAAATATTAAAGAAATATATAGATTAGCAATATTAGAAACTGTTAATAAGGAGCAATTTTTCTACGCTCCAGTCGGTATTGATGAATGCAATGATCTAGAAAGCAAGATCACCTTTTTAGAAAATTCACTTAGAGAGTTTCGAGATATTGATATCGAACCTAAAATAAGTATTTTAAGTGGAGGTAGATTAGGTGATATTGGACGGGATGAAAAAGTCAACCAAACTATACAAGATGCAAATAAAATTGTTGAATTAATGACGAAAAAATACCCAGAGTTAATGATCTCTCACAATGAAATATTAATTGAAAATGCTCTTGAAAATCAGTCAAATTTAATTATTGCACCTGATGGAATTTCTGGTAATTTAATCTATCGTACCTTAGTTCATTTAGGTGGAGGAAAAGCTTACGGAGCTATTTATATGGGTATTAGAAAAACTGTTATAGATACTTCAAGAGTAGGTGATTATTCTGAATTTTATGGAGCTTTAGTTTTAGCACTTGCTTTAAGCCAATAATTTATACTCCGTTCCTAAACCAATTTCACTAACTTTTAAATTACTTCTTCCTAGTGTTCGAAATCTCATATTAAGTTTATTTGAGAAGCAAATAGGACCTAGTAATTATAAAAAATTAAAAAAAAGAAAAAAAATAGAGGTTTACGTAAAAGCTCCAATTAATGTTGCCAGAAGAATAACAATTCCTCCAACAAATACAGAAAATATTATTAACAAAAGCCCTATAATCCCTAGAAACGTAGGAGTATAATGAATTGGCTTTAAACCCAATAAAATAGGCAGAATTGCGAGAACAATAGCAATTACCTCAATAACCCATCCAAAATCCCAAAATTGAAAAATATTTAGTAAATGTAATAAAGATTCTATAAGGGCAATAATTCCTCCTGCAATTGCTACAATTCTCATAAACGTATCAGATTCTTGTAACTTGCTCCAAACCATTTTTAAATCATCTTTATTTTTTTATGTATTTTTAATCAAGAAATAGATTTAATCCACTTATAAATT
>JBHLLI010000195.1:0-6062 GCA_048885765.1 Candidatus Hermodarchaeota archaeon | reverse complement strand
TGTAATAGGACTAATTGTTAGGTTAATAAATAAGATCATACTAATTAATCCCCCAATTTCTAACATATCTAATTGCGTTGGTGGCAACCCATTGGGATTTAAAATTAGTAAATGTGGATTAAGTAATAAGACTAACATAAAGACAAATGATACAAATGTAGTAAAAATAAAAGTAAAATGTCTAATCTTAAGTAATTTTTTGATTTTCATAATTATTATATTAATCACAGCTAAGACAATAAGAATATAAAGAGACAATATATCTAACGAGGAGTATGTTTCATATTTCATTACGGGCAAGGATGGACTAGCCCACGCATGAATTACAGAAATATTATCAATATTTAATAAAAGAACAATAATAGCTGTTATTAATGAAGCAATATAAGAATAGAGTATGAAAGAATTTAGTCTTTCTCTGTCCAAGTTTAATACCTTATTAATTTACTATTAGTTTAATAGATAATATTTTTATTATCTGCCCCCACATATGAAAACTGACAAGATCTAATATTTCTCCTACGAATTTGACCCTTAAACCATCAATTTCGTATTCAGTAGGTAGATTTATTGGATCATAACCTTTACCATCATCAGATGATATACCATAGAATCCTCCCTCGAATGAAAGATATATAATGGTTCCAGTTCCTTGAACTATATCTTGGTTTATATTTTCAGAAGGAATTATCTGAGCAAAAGCCAATGTTGGAATGCCAATAGATACAGCAATCAAAAAAATACTTAGCCCAATGTCGAAATAATTTTTTTTTACTCGCATTTCTATTTTCTTATATTCAACAATAAATGATTTTTATAAAATTCAATTTATGAATAAACACCTTGTTATATAAAAAGAGTTGAAAACTAACTGTAATATAATACATAATTCATGTATTAGAACACACGGTACCTGCCTAAAGTATATATTTATTTAGAAAGGTACCATTTAATTATGGTATTTTTTTATAATTTCTATGATATATTAATATCATTATGACGATATCTTATGAAGAATTTATTCAAAAATACCAATTAGATGACTTTAAGAAAGGATTGGAACTCAAGGGCCATGAAAAAATAAATTTCTATAATGATTTAAATGAAATTTTTAGAGTCATATGCAAGATTTTAGATAAATTAACAACGATTGCTTCACTTAGAGGTGGACAGGTTCTAATGAGTTTGGCAAAACTAGAACAGATGAGTGCGGTTGTTAACAAAAGTGACATTAAAGACTGTCTTAATATTGATAGGTTAGAGAAATTAATGCATGCCTTTGATTATCTAGAACAACAAAATTATATAAAGATTGATAAGAAATCTCAAAAGTTCCATATCGTCAAATTGAATAAAACAGATAATCCAGATTTTAACTTGTTACAAGAAATCGTCCAAAAATTTTGGAATTCTCCTCAAGAAGAAAAAGAGAAGGCACTAAAGTGGAGGGAACCCAAATAATGAATGAAAATAATACTTCTATTAATTCAGATAATAATTATATTGAAAGTCTTCCTGATTTTTATAAGAAAATCAAATTCGAATATCGAAAAATAGCAATTAAGCTTCTTAGATATTTAACTATCATTTCAATTATCCTAATTATTCATTTTAGCATCATCTTTCCAATTTTTTTAATCCCAGAAGAGGGCGTGAGTGTTTCTGGATTAACACCCTATCGCTTTAATTTGACCATAAATTGGTCTGTATTTACTATTGGTGTGTTTTTATCATTTTATTTAATAAAAATAGGATTTCTGAGAATCACACCCTTTTTAAAAAAGTTTATTATAAATGAAATTAATTCCCTAGGTTTTGATATTCAAGAAAAAAGAAAGAGTTGGGTTATATTTCTCATACTAAACAGTATTTCAATGATACTGTTATTTCTAACAGAGCTTAATTTCATAGTATTTACCAATCCTAACTTTTATTCTTTATTCCAGGGAATTCTAATTGTATGGTTATCCATAAGTATTTTTGTCCCTATTTTTTGGCGGTTTTTTTATGATGGCTTGATAATTGACTTGAAAGGTAAGTATCGTGTTTCTATCAATGCATACTATAAACTCAAAAAAATTAAGGAGTATGACTCTCAGCTTATCGGAATTTTTTTGTCTTCAAGTAAAATTGGATTTAAACTTAATAAAAAAAGTAAGACTATATATTCACATATTGCAGAAATCAGATGGCTTCCACGAAAGAGAAATTCTATTATTTCTAAATATGGATTAAGTCCTTTTTTACGATTTTATGAGTTCTCAACTCCTATAAATTTCCAAAAACAGTTTTTGAATATTGTATTAGCTCTTCAAGATTATGTGCAAAAATAATGGCTCAATAGTTAAGTTAATATAGGGTTTTTTATTTGGTTTACAAAAAAAAATCATGAAATCTAATGAAACCAAAAAAAACTGATAAAACATCAATATTTATTATACTATTTTTTTGTTCCTTAGTTTCAACAAATCTATATCTGATTAATAACATGAATATCAATTTTGAAAATTCACCGCAAAAATCAATTGAAAAATTTGATAAATTAAAGCAATCCAATCAATGGACTCTTCCTAATATTTACATTACTAATTGGTCTATGGCAAATTCAACCTATGATTGGTGTAATTATAAAGATGGATATTATATCATCGAGAATGTATCAATTACCGGGGTAGGTGGAATAAATGGAATCCATATTGAAAATACTACTGAAAATTTCATAATTAGAAATTGTCAAATAAATGAAGGTGTTCAATTAATGCGAACAGAAAGTGGAGAATTAGTCAATAATACAATTTATTTTGGATATTATTTTTATGGAGGATTAAGTGACGAAATAGGGATCGCTATGAATAATTGTTCTAACATCATTGTAAGAGATAATCATTTAAACGATACTTATGATGAGACCTATCATGAGATTCATGGATTTTTGATTTATAATTGTAATAATATTACTATAGAAGAAAATTCTCTTTCTCTTCAGGACGCTTCTGATTTGAGAGCCTCTCAAGGGCTTAGTGTTCAAGAAACACAAGGAAATAATAATATTGAAATAGTTAATAATACAATATACAGATTTGAATTAGGAATATATTTTGATTCGAATGTTTCAGGATGTAATTTAATGCAAAATCAAATCTATAACTCTCGAATTGGACTTGTTATATATGGAAACAACCATGTAATTTTAAATAATATAGTTAAAAATTGTACTCAATGGAGTGTGTTTTTAGGAGGTTCAAACAATAAATTATTTGGTAATAAAATTAGTGAAGCCGAGAGTGGGATACGAACATCTAATGCAAATTATAACCACATAGATAGCAATACAATTCAAGATGTAAGCGAACACGGGATGCATTTCATAGATTGTAAATATAATAATATTACAAATAATAATATTCAAAGAGCGGGAGAAGTTGGAATTTATCTAGATACCTGTAACCATACGATTATCAATGGAAACTTTCTAACATATAATCTGCTGTGTATTGTAGAAATCGACTGTTATGGGAATATTATCGAGAATAATACCTGTATTCAAATCCCAACTATTATTGGATATTATCCTGCGCTTTTTATAGGGATTTTGCTTATGACTACTTTACTGATTATTAGATTTAAATTTAGAAAATCTGAACAAATAAAATAATAGCATTGCAAATGCATTTTTTTATTTTATTTTTATTTTTTTATTTATTCTCACATCTGCTTTTTTACACTTAAATTAAAAAACCATGAAACTTCAAAACCAGTTGAGAAAATATTAAATATCTAATTATGATCTTAATTTATTATTTACAATAATGTACAATTGAAGGATGTGAGTTCTTTTAGAAGTAAAACTAAAGGAATGGTATTATTAATTCTTGGATCTTATTTCTTTTCTTTTAACACTATTTTAATAATTATATTTGGTGAAGTTATAACACCATGTATCCCTACTCCCTCTGGTACGTATTGTCCTCCATTAGATCCGGCAACTTATTGGAATATGTGGTTTATGCAGTATGGATGGTCTACAATATTAACTGCTTTGGGAGGATTAGCTATGATGATCATAGGGTGTCATTATTATATACAAAAAGAAGTAATAAGTAAACCTGAGACAATCAAATACTAAAAGGAGCGTTTTGATTAAATAAAAAATTTTTTCTGCATCCTTACATATTCCTTATAATCCTGAAATCCGTTTTCGACATATTCAAAAGCGATTTCAAATAATTGCCTAAAGAGTTCTTCAGGGAAAGCATTTTGCTCAAAAATAACTTCATTTACTAGCTCTTCGGTAAGAATTTGTGAATTAATAGGTTGATTATAAATTAGGAAAGTCATCATTGCCTTATCCACTTTAGCTTTAATGAGATTCTTGATGAATTTTATGCTAATGTCTCTTTTAGGATCTACAAAATAAGGAAAATTCATATCATCGAGAATTTTAATATAATTTAAAGAATTGGTTATTCTTTCTACGCAATAATCCAATGCACTTACCGGAATATTAAACTTCTCACAAAAATCCTTTTTAGTTTCATGGACTGGAAAGGCAAAGGGGTGTCGTGAGATGATATAATATGCAGCAACAAAAAATTTGAATAAATTATGGGGGATTTTTCCATTATTTCTTAGATACTTATAGACTACTGAAATTGTATCCAATAAAAGTTCATTATTAATATCAAATTGCTGTAAAAATTCTTGACCATCTTTTATTAAATCAATGGTTATACGTTCTTTGGTATTTATCTCTTCATATTGAGGGGTATAAAGTTCTAACATTTTACACAAACAACCGTATAATATTCATATGACATTCAAATAGTATATGAATATTATATGATCCTCTTTATTTATAAATCTATGCATCTTCAGTGATGCATTGAATGATCATCAAAGACGAAGATTTAAATATTCGTAAAGAAATGTCTATCTTAAGCAAAATATTTTGTCGGGTACATCGAAAAAATGCCTTCAGAACCAAAAAAATCATCAGATTTATCTAGAATAACCTTTAGTCTAGATGCTTTTGATGAACGAGTAATAAGTCTGATGGCACAAAAGAGAAAACAATCTCGTTCGGAAACCGTAAGGAGTCTTGTACATAATTGGATTGAAAGCAACCCAAATATTCTTCAAAGTAATTATGATATTGACTTAAATGATATAACCAGGGAAATTGAGATTGCTGATTACGATCAAGTTATCCAAGATTCAATACAGAAACTGGTAAGATACTCTGAATTATTTAATGAAATCGAATTTGATATTTTAGCAGAGCAACTTGAAATTAGTAAGAAAATTCTGAGAGATATTATTTTTGAATATAGAAATAAACTGGAAAAGCTCGGTGTGAAACTCAGAATTAGAGGAAAATTAATTGTAAAAGAATAAGGAAGTGTTTTATATGAGTTTGGGCATAATTTATAAATTCTATGATAAAGAATTTAGGAAAGAAATAGCAGAAGACCATTTTAAGATTTCTGAACTTCTTATCCCATTCTCAAGGTTTTTTAAGGCTTATAATCATTCTGATATTTATTCAGGTACAGAAAAAATTCCATTCCAAGAAAGAGATCCTGAATATAAAATGATTTTAAGCCAAGAATTCAAAATTTGATAGATATTTACAAAAATGTTAAATAACTAACAAAATAATATAGCTTAATATATCGAATTCTTAATCCTAAATCCATACAAAAGTGTAAATGAATGAAAAAGAAAATAAAAACAAAATCAATTTGTTTGATACTTGCTGTTATATTTTTGTATTCCACATCAATTATGACTGAATCTGTAGCACAAGAAAGCATAACAATTACCAGTCATGGATGCATTTCTTGTAGCCTAGAGCAGAATACATATCATGTAGATTGGAGTTATTCAGGTGTTATTCCTAATGTATCAATATATTTTTATGATGAATTTGTGACAACTTTAGAATATACCATTGTAGAGAATACTCCAAATCTAGGTACATATGAATGGAATATGCCTGTTTCTCACTCTCTCGATGGTAACTATTCTCTAGTGGTTTGTGATTCCAATAATCATTTGATAAA
>JBHLLI010000194.1:0-6207 GCA_048885765.1 Candidatus Hermodarchaeota archaeon | reverse complement strand
ATGAAAATAAAACCTAAGTTAAAACCCTTTGATACCAATCCTCTTGAATATGATCTGATAATTCTAGGAACTCCTGTATGGGCTTGGACTTATACCCCACCAATACATTCCTTTTTATCAAAGTTTGATCTTTCAGGTAAAAATGTAGCACTCTGGACGTCTAGTGATGGAGATGGAGTAAGAGCAATGAATAAGTTTAAAAAAGCTCTGAAAAATGCTAATATATTAGGTGAAATTCGGTTTAAATCCCCAAAACAACGTGAACCTATTAAATCTAAACAGAAAGCTGCAGACTGGGCTAAAGATATTCTTGAAAAAATTCAGGAATAGTGAGTGAGAAAGAATTTGGGAAATTCTTTGTGGAACTCGTGTTTCTAATTGCCCTCAGAATGTTATTAATTACACATGGAACTGGAGAAAATAAAAATTTTATAACAAATCTAGTTTTGTTTTCTAGACCTTTTACATTAAAAATCTTATTCATAACCTTTTTATTTAATATATAATTATTTTCTTCGTTATGTATACCCATACATATCAACATAGATTTAATTCAAACCAACTCTAAATATAAATTTTTAGATACATTATGTCGATAAGAAAATCATTAACGACAAAATTAGGAGAGCACAAAGTAGCTGTAATTTTAGCTGTTATAATAATTGCAGGGGGTTCTATTGGTACATATTTTATAATTGACTATTTAAACGCTCAACATCCCGAAAAAATAACATTAGCAACTACTACATCTACATACGATTCAGGTTTGCTGGATTATTTACTACCAAAATTTACTGAACAAACAGGAATTCAAATCAAGGTATTATCAGTAGGCACAGGAACAGCTATACAATATGGTAAAGACGGGAATGCTGATGTGATTCTTGTCCATTCAAGATCAAGAGAAGATGATTTTGTTAATGCAAGTCTCGGTGTTGATGGAGTTCCATTGGGAATTTATCGTGCTTGCATTATGTACAATGATTTCATAATTGTTGGTCATTCTTCTAATCCAGCAAATCTATTACCTGGAGATAATATAACAACAGTAATGACAAAGTTAAGAGATAGCATTGATACCGGTAATATGACATTTTATTCAAGAGGAGATGAATCTGGAACTCATACGAAAGAAAAATCTTTATGGGCGGAGATAGGTGTTGTTGCGGCAACAAGGTGGGCTGCTCAACCAGACAGATATACAGAAACAGGACAAGGGATGGCTTCTACTTTATTAATGACTTATGAAGATGTTGATACGAATCATGAAGGATATACACTTGTAGATAGAGGGACATGGCTCTCATTCAATGATACGTATACTTCTTTAAATGTTCTAGCAGAATCTGTTGTCGGTGAAGATTATTTACTTAACCCATATGGTGCAATACCTGTTAATCCAGTCTTACATCCTCATGTAAAGTTCACTTCTGCAAGTAGATTTGTTGGTTTTCTAACATCTCAATATGGACAAGATCTAATTAATGCTTATGAAAAAAATAACGCAGTCTTGTTTCACGCTAACTTTGGAACATGCAATGTTAGCTGCAGTTGTGGGACTACTGAAGATGAAATTGCAATATGGACTCCCTTTCAGGCTGAATTTGCAGGTTTAACCATTTAAAAGAATTTAACCATAAATTATAATTTTAATATATTTTTTTTTAATGAAACTGGAATTAATGATAGAACTATGGCGAATGATATTTTAGAGGGAATATTAGAAGCCTTTAGATTGATGTTTACTTTTGATCCTGAATTATGGAGTGTGATTGGTACATCTTTCAGAGTTTCGTTAACATCAACTTTTTTAGCGGCTTTGATTGCATTACCAATTGGATCATTTATAGGTTTAAGACAATTTAGAGGGAAGAAAGGATTAACAAATTTAATAAATACTTTTATGGGATTTCCCCCTGTAGTAATGGGGTTAATAGTATATTTGTTACTCTCTCGAAATGGTCCATTTGGTGCCTTGGGTTTATTATACTCAACAACTGCTATGATAATAGCTCAAATTCTTTTAGCAATCCCGATAATTATGGGTACAGCTAAAGCTGCTATTGAAAGTATAGATCCTGCCTTAAAAGAAACAGTCCTCTCTTTAGGGGCAAATGAGCGCCAATTATGGTGGGAGTTAATAAAGCAATCAAAAAAGTCTATTATTGCAGGATTTCTTGTTGCCTTTGGTCAGGCCATTTCAGAGGTGGGGGCAGTTATGATCGTAGGAGGAAATATCCGATGGGAAACTAGGACATTTACAACCTCTATTGTACTTCAAACACGTATGGGAGAATTTGGAATGGCAATTGCTTTGGGAGTGATTCTTATATTAATTGCATTTATAGTAAATTACGGAATGACCAGATTACAATCTAGAGCTGATTAGAATGAAATTAATTAAAGTTAATAACCTAAGCAAAGAATTTTACAAAGAAGACAAATCGATAATTAGAGTTCTTTCCCTTATTAGTTTTTCAGTTAAAAAGGGAGAGTGTTTCGTTATAATCGGTCCGAATGGAAGCGGTAAAACCACCTTATTAAGATTGATAGGTTTACTTGATTTACCAACAAAAGGTAGCATATTTTATGATAACCAAGATTTAACAAAAATCTCCAGAAAACTGAAAGTGGAATTTCGGAGAAAATTTTCATTTGTTAGGCAAAAACCAGTAGTTCGGAGTACAACTGTATTCAATAATATTGCATATGGATTAAAAATACGTGGTAATAAATTTGATGATTATAAGGATTCGGTAAATCAAATGATTGAATATATAGGATTGAAGGGAATGGAAAACAAAAATGCACGATCACTATCAGGAGGAGAAATGCAGCGGGTAGCGATTGCAATGAACTTCATTATTGAACCTGAAATTTATCTCTTAGATGAGGTTTCAGCCAATCTTGATTCGATGAATATCAAATTATTAGATGATTTTATTATGAGAATAAAGCAAGATAAAGAAAAAACTATTATTATGAGCACTCATGATCCCCTCGAAGCAATAAAATATGCCGATCGTATTGCTGTTCTCAATAATGGGCAAATAACTCAAATTGGAACCCCGAATGAAATATTTATTGCTCCAAAGGATGAATTTACAGCTCTGTTTGTTGGTTATGAAAATATTTTATATGGAACTGCAGAAGTTGATAAAGAAACTGGATTATCTCAGATTAAAGTTGGTGATTTAACTATAACAGCCTCGAGTCAACAAGAAGGAGAAGTAAAGGTCTGTATACGGCCTGAAAGTATTGGAATCGTTAAGGAACCTGCAAAAAATACAAGTTATAGAAATACATTCAAAGGAATTATTGAAAATATTCGTGAATTAGGAAATATCTGTCATTTAATAGTAAAATGTGAATCTGAGAAGTTTTTAATTACAATAACTGAATTATCCCGCAAGAACTTACAATTAAAATTAAACTCTGAAGTATTTATTAATTTTAAAGCCACAGATGTTAAACTATTATGAATAAATTTTTAAGAAATTTCAATTTACATTAAAATATCGTCGATATGTTTATAAGAACAGAAAGATAATTTTAAGACTTTAGACTAAAATGATCGATATCTCTGAAAAAGATACAATCCATAGAATTGCTAGGGCATCTGGAAAAATCAAACTTAAGAAGGAAACAATTATTAGAATAAAAACTAATAATGTAGAAAAAGGAGATGCTCTTACCATTGCTAAAGTCTCAGCTATTAATGCAGTTAAAAAAGTACCGGATTTGATTCCTTTTTGTCATCCAATATCAATAACAAATATCAAAGTAGATTTTGAGATAGGAGATGAATTAATAAAAGTTATCTGTACGGTTAAAAGCATTGCTAAAACAGGGGTTGAGATGGAAGCTTTAACTGGTGTTAACATTGCTCTTCTAAATTTATGGGATGTAGTTAAAATGTATGAAAAAGATGAAGATGGACAATATCCAACTACACAAATTTTCGATATAAAAGTCGACAAGAAAATAAAAGGTACAGCGGTTTAATAAAATGAGGGATAAATGCAATAGGGAAATTAAACACATCAGATTTTCTATTACCTCTAAATGTAATTACAACTGTATTTATTGTGACCAAGAAGGATTTATCCCTAAGACTTCAGAATTAACGGTGGATGAGATAACAAAATTATGTAAAATATTAGCAGAAATTTTGAACGTCACTAGGATCAAATTTACTGGTGGAGAACCATTATGCCGCGAAGAAATCGTACAGATTATAAAAAATATTTCTGATTTGCGACTATATAAGGATATCTCTATGACTACAAACGGTTTTGTTCTATACGAAAAAGCAGAAGAATTATACAAGGCTGGTTTGAATAGAATAAACGTTTCCCTTGGCTCTCTCAATTCGGAAACATACAATAAGATATATGGGTCAGATTCTTTAGAAAATGTCTTAAAAGGATTAAAAAAGGCAAAAGAAGTTGGATTTAACCCAATAAAATTAAATTTTGTTATTATGAAAGGAATAAATGATAATGAATTAGATAATATGATTGCATTCTGTGGAGAAAATGGATATGTTCTACAATTAATTGAACTACATGAAGTTTCAGATGCGGTGGGGGGGAATGGTAAATTTTATAAAAAGCATTATGTAGACATAAAACCCATCATAGAAGATCTTGAATCGAAAGCTGAACAAATCCTAATAAGAGGTTCCATGCAAAATCGAAAAGTGTTTATATTACCTAATTCTGCAGTTGTTGAAACGATTACGCCTAGTCATGAATTTTGTATGGGATGTACAAAGCTTAGAGTAGGGTGTGATGGAAATCTTTTTGGATGCCTTTATCGTTCAGATCTTGGAAAGAATATTAAAGAAGCACTCAGAAACCATCATTCATTATCAAAGTATGAACAAATTGTGAAACAGGTTGTTGATTCTCGAGAGCCTTATTATTGAATAATTAAAAGTATGATTATATGATTATAGAAGTACTCTATTTTGCTGAGTTTAAAGATATTACCTCCAAAGAAAAAGAAAAATTGGAAATAAGGGAGAATTTGGAGGATTTATTGAATTTATTATTTGAGAGATATAATTCCTTTCAAAAATTAATATGGGATGAAAATACTCAAAGTATACATAATTTAATTTCAATCATAATTAACAATCAAGCGATTCATGAAAAAGACCCATCAAAAATTAATTTAAAGGATGGAGATACGATTGCTTTCCTGTTACCCGTTTCAGGAGGTTAAGAAAGTGCCTTTAAACGAAAAAAATTTAGAATCTGGTATATATAATAAAGGAGAGATTAACCTTGAACATATAATTAAATCACTAAAGACACATCCAAATATCACTAAGGCAGGTTCTATACACACATTTACTGGTATCGTCAGAGATAGTTCTATTAATGGTAAACCAGTCATCAGCATGAAAATAGATGCTTATGATGAATTAGCAAATAAAAGTATTACTAAAATTTGTAAGGCATTAAAACAAAAAGATGGAATTATTGATATTAAAATTATCCATTTAAAGGGAGAGTTTGAACTTTCCGAAGATTTAGTTTATGTTGTGGTGGCATCTGCACATAGAAAAGAAGGTTTTGAAGTTATTAGTAAGGCAGTTGAAATGTATAAAAAAGAAATTGCTGTATGGAAGAGAGAAGATTTTACTGATGGATCTTCTGAATGGATCCATTAAAATTTCTAAAGAAGAATGATTAAGATTATATGAATAATAAGCATTACTGACAAATGATTTCTCATGAAATTTCTTAAAACTATCAGCGTAGAAGAATTTAGACAAATACTTAATTCTATACAGAAGGTAGAAACGGGAGAAGAATTGGTCAATTTAGATGATTCTTTCAACAGAATAATTTCAAAAGATATAATTAGTAGTATTAATGTCCCACATTTTAGAAAATCACGAATGGATGGATACGCTGTCATAGCAGAAGATACTTTTGGAGCAGAAGAAGATAACATAATTGAACTTGAAGTAGTAGACATAATTCAGGCAGGGGACATACCCCAAAAAAAGTTAAGTCAAGGTCAATGTTCTTATGTAGCAACAGGTGCAGCTATCCCTGAGAATTCCAATGCAGTTTTAATGGTAGAATTTACAGAAAAAAGAGATAATAAAGTTTTTATTTCTAATGCAGTTTCTCCTGGGACTCATGTTATTGCGATTGGACATGATGTAAAAAAAGGAGATATCATAGTCAA
>JBHLLI010000193.1:0-6246 GCA_048885765.1 Candidatus Hermodarchaeota archaeon | reverse complement strand
TTTATTTTTGTTAATTTAATCAGAGCAGGATTATCCATATTTGTGGTTTACAAATATGCTATGATAACTAAAAAAATAGAGGATGAAATTAAAAAGAAAGTACAATTCTTTTTTATTGGAATAATTTTTGTTATAATAGCAGTTATCATTAATTTAATTGGAGGAATTATCGAGTTCGTAATGCTCGAAGTCATCGCTTTAATCACAATCGATATTTGCTCAATAATAATTCTGAAAGGATTTTTACTTAAAACTAATTAAGTTATATCTTTTTCTTATTTTAAAATCTTAATTAAACCTTTGTTGTTACGATCTTTTTCATAGCAATAATAGTCACATTAGGTTTTTTGAATATTCTTTTTTTGAGTTAGTTTATTAATTTTATATATTTTTAATCCTAAAGCACGGGAATTAAATTATTAATAGGTATGATAGATGAAAAAATTAGTAGAAAAACTGAAAAAAGTAGACATTGAGTTATCTAAATGGACTAGAGATGTTTTGTATGATCATTTAATGGATATAATTGAAGATCTAAAGGAACATAATGAGCTTAAAAATGGTGTTCCCGCTTAGAAACAATACCTATACTCCTTTTTAACTGTTAAAAATCCAATTTTATAAGTCAATAAGATTTAAATTATCATTTGTTATATTTTTCTTTATGCCAATATATATACTTGCAACAAAACTTCAAAATCCTGACTTATTCCAAAAAAGAAAAGAAGAAGGAGCAAAATGGTTGAATTTAGTAAGAGAAAAAGTCCCAAATATTAAATGGCTAGCCCATTATGCCATTTTAGGACCCTATGATTTTCTAGATATTTTTGAAGCAAAAAATGAACATGATGCGGCAAAAGTTTCAATGCTTTCTCGTTCTGCTGGTGCAGTCTTCGCTGAGAGTTGGACAGCAATTCCATATGCAGAATTTATAGATTTAGTTGAGGATTTGAAGTGAGAAATTAAATTTATTCTGAAATTGGAATAAATTTCATTTACAAAGTATTAAATGATTATTTCACTACAGAATTCTATTTTTTATTACAAGTTTAAAAAGTTCTATTTTAAAATAACACATAGAAATCAATTAAATTTTGAGATGTTAGAATTTATGCTTAAATTAAAAAAGAAAAAACTTGAAAGTTATAGAACCTCTTTTGCTAAGAGATATCGACAATGCAATCGCTGTGAGAAAGAATTAAATATACTCAGAAATGAAGAAATCGTCTGTGTCTTATGTGGAGAAACATTTTGTAATTGTTGTATAAACAATCATCAGAAATATTGTTACAGTTCAACATTTTGAGTATTTAGTAACGTTCTAGGAAACACGTGTCAAATAAAATTTAAGTTAAAGATATTTTCATTAATTAGCAGTTTGTAATTTTGAGAAGAATTCTTTTGACGGTAGTGTTTTTGATAAAAACATATCTACAACGTGATTTTTAAATTCTGGGTCTTTTTCTGCTAAAGTTAACAATTTATTTAGATTTTCGCCCCTTTTTTCGTAAAAAAATTTAATCATTGAACGTTTTAGCTTAAAATTTCGAGTCATTTTTTTGATTTCAGGATGTAACTTATATTTTTTTAAGAAGATCTTGGAATAATTTTCTTCCTCTAAAGCTTTGACTGCTACTTCTGCTGCTGATTTCCCGGATGCTATTGATGTATGAATTCCTTCACCACTTATTGGAGAAACGAACCCTCCTGTATCTCCAATTAGCATTAAATTATTGTCATATAAACTTTTTTCCAATACTCCTTCAGCAGGAAAAGGAAATGCTCCTGTCCAAATAACCTTATAATTCTTATTTTGAAGGTATTTTTTTATATGTGGGTTTTTTAGAAATTCATTATAAAGTGAGATCATATTATAATTTATATTATCTTCTGCAAATGTCGTTACACCTATATTGAATCTCCTATTACCTAATGGAAATATCCATCCGTACCCTTTATAAGGTCTGAAATAAGTATAAATAAACTCCTCATCTAACTGATTTTTCCCTTCCATTATTGAGCATTTGGCAATTCCAAGTTCCATAGTTTTCCATTTTGTTCTCAATCCTGATTTTAATGCTAATTTAGAACTCATACCATCTGCAATAATAAAGATTCTTCCAGAATATTCTTTAGTTCCTGAAGCGGTTTTTGTCTTTATCCCGGTTTTTACATTATTCTTTACAATAAAATCAAAAGATAAATTTTTATTAAAAAGATCAACTCCCTCATCGACAGCAGTATTTCTCATTAAATTATCAAAATCTAATCTATCTATTACTGTACCATATTTTTGACCTTTCATCCTATATTCTAACTTATGGTAATCTGCTGAATGCATAACAATGCCTTTAATCTTAGGAATATCTAATTTTTTTAACTTCGGTACTAAAGAAAAAGTTCTATGATGCACCCCTCCTCCGCATGGTTTTCGCCAATTTATATCCTTTTCTAATAGAGCAACTTTAAATCCCTCTTTAGCCAAAACTTCCGCGCATTTTGATCCTGAGGGTCCCGCACCTGATATTACTACATCATACATAATTATTTTTAGAATACTCGATTAATTTTCTAAAGCTTAATTTAATTAAACTTCTTGAAAAAACTATTATTTTCATAATAATTAAGAATTTGTTAAAAATCAAGATTTTGAATTTCATCAATATTATCATTGTCCTCAAGTTCATCGTAAGTTGATAATAGATGAATGTGGCCATGATAGATTACAATTCTAAATTTATCTTTTGTAGAATTATCAGATTCAGGCATGAGGAAATTATGAAATAATTTTATTTTTGTTTAGGATCCAACTATCTATAATGAATTTCTGTATTATATCCTTAGTGTTCTCAAAACCAGAACGTATTTTTGATTTAGGTATCCAAATTTCTATATTATTGTCAAATTGAATAAGGAGAGCTTTATTTGTTTCTTTTTTAATTGATCCTTTTACAATTTTTATCTCGTCTTGCTTTACATCTTCTTCTTCAATGAAATGATTACCCTCATTCTCAAGAGTTTCCTTTATAACTTCTTCTTGTACGATGATATTGTTAAAATTATCAGTCTTTTTTTTTTTTGAAGGAGAAGGACTAGTAGCAAATTCAATTTTCTCTGTAAGGAAATGCGTCATAAGCATGGCTAAAATAGTAAATTGGGCATATTCAAGCACTTTTGAATAAGAGCCTATATGAATCCATAATTTTCGTTTGTCTCCATTTTCCCATTTGAACGATATTTGAGTTTTGGTTTCTTTAAAAGTGTGGTAGCTAGACCATGAATCTACTTCTTTATTTAATACTCGAAGTATGCACACTATCTCTTCTAATGAAAATTTTATTATTTTACCTTCTCCACTACTTGGTTTTTCCCAAGATCCATCATTCTTGCATTTTATCAATCTAAAAAATATATGGGGTTCATCTTTTAGAGCACTTTGAACAATTAACCCTACTTTTTGACCAAAAAAACTATAACTATGATTATCAACCATACATCTATCAATAATTGTACATTTTTAAAGAGAAACAGAGTATAAATTTAGTATTTTTGTCGAAAAAGTAATGAACACGTAGATAAAAATTTTTTATAGTTCTATTATTATATAGCTATATGGGAGATGAAACAAGTAAAAAGTCTGAAAAGGACGTTATAATATCTACTCAACAGCCAAATACGATAACCACCTTAAAGACTGATTTTGAAACACTTGGAGTTAAACCAGGCTCAGTAATAATAATGCACAGTTCATTAAGTAAGATTGGCTGGACAGTAGGTGGTCCGGTTGCGGTTATAGAAGCAATGCTCCAAATCCTTACACCAGAAGGTACTTTAATTATGCCTACATTTTCTGGTGATAATACGGATCCATCTCACTGGGAGAACCCTCCAGTACCGGAAAGCTGGTGGGATATAATCCGTAATGAAATGCCTGCTTATCATCCTAAAATAACACCTACACGAGGAATGGGTGCCGTTGTAGATACATTTAGGAATTGGCATAACGTAATTCGCAGTAATCATCCGATCTCCTCATTTGCTGTATGGGGAAAGCATGCTGAATTCATTACAAATAATCATGAATTATTATCCGATTTAGGTGAAAATTCCCCCTTAGCTCGTATTTATGATCTTGGTGGATTAATATTACTCGTAGGAGTTACTCATGAAAATAATTCATCCCTACATCTAGCAGAATATCGAAGTGAATATGCAGGTAAAAGAAAAAGATTAACGGGATCAGCAATATATGTAAACAATGAAAGACAATGGGTAGAATGGGAAGAATTAAATATAAATAGTGATGATTTTGAACAATTAGGTATAGATTTTGAATCAAAAATCTCCTATATTCCCGGTAAAGTAGGGTTAGCCGAAGCAAGATTATTATCGCAAAAAGAAATGGTTGATTTTGCTGTTGAATGGCTAAAAAAAAATCGTTAAGTTTTAATTGATCCCCCAAATTTAAGAAAAGTGTAAATCATGCGAGATAATTGCATTTCAGGCCCAAAATATTGCCCTAATTGCGGGAAAGAATTAGATACCTATGAAACAAGCTGTAAATATTGCAGAATCAATCTTAGACAATTAAATCAAAACAAAAAGAGGAAGAAAGAATAAATAAAGATGTTTGAAAAAGAGGAAATAAGACATTTACAAGAGATATTAATGAATGCATGGCCAGCTCACCATTATTACTTTTTAAATGGGTGGATTTTACGGTTTACTAATGGCGTAACGGCTCGTGCTAATTCTGTTTTTCCTTTATATTATACAGGGAATATGGACACCATTGACAAAGATATTAAATTCGTTGAAAAAGCCTATAGTTCTTATAATTTACCTGCAATCTTCACAATACCAGAATTCTTTGAACCCAACAACTTGGATATTAAATTATTGCAACATGGATACCACCAAATAGGTTGTATCACTGATACAATGGTAAATTCTATACCAGGACTAAAAAATGAAATAATATATGAAGATTTTACATACCTAATTGAATCAGATCGAATTAAAGAATACTCACTTTTCTTAGCAAAATATTCCCATAGAAATCAAGAGGAACAGAATGTCTTAGAAGCATTATCAAAAAGAATAATTTTTCCTCAAAAACGTTTTATTATTGCGAAAGATGAAAACAAAGTTATCGGAACTCTTACAGGTATTCTTGATCATAATGGCTTTTTGTATATTGTTGATGTATTTGTACATCCAGATATGCGTCGTCAAAAAATTGCAACTTCAATGTTTTTTAGCCTAATTAATAAATGGGGAATTAAAAATGAAATTCAAACAATATGGTTACAGGTTGAAACAGAAAATCAGCAAGCCATAAATTTATATTCGAAATTAGGATTCAAAAAAGTTTACAGTTATTATTATCTTGAGAAGAATAAAAAATAATGAAAATTTTCGTCCCTTTGAAGTCTTATTTTTTCAGGGATAAAATTGAGTTCCGTAGGAATATTTATCTTCTAACGCTAATAAACCACTTAGAAATCCAGAATCTATCAAATTTATTAAATCTTTAATTTCTGGGCAATTTTCATAAATTAAATCAAGTAAATCCTCAAAATATATAGCAAAATTCCCATAAGGTATTTTATAGTGTACAAACTCCTTGTAATTTAAATGGAGGATTAAAAAACGTGCAAATTCAATTCGTAATTTCTCACTTAAAGTATTAATGATGCGAGAACTTAAATTTAAATTGTACTGTAAATCGATAAAGGTAATTACATCGATTAAGTCATTTATTTTTCTATAATTGACAGTCGGTGATTTCATTAATTCTCTTAAATTGTTGATAATTAGCTTAGAAAATTTTATTTTTATTTGATCTAAAACAATTTCTAATTCTTCTTTATTAAGACAAGTTAAATATCCACTATACAGTAAAAATTTAACAACGGTGATATTATTACTCTCAAATCTCTTTGCAATTTCCTCATTAAAAATCTTCTGTGCCTTCAGATCCCCTACTTTACTAAGCTCTTTAAGAAGTGGAAAAGATAAATTACTATGAAGAAGTGAAGTATTATAATTATTTTCATGCCAGACTTGAAGATTTGAACAGTGAGCCCAAAAAATCATTTCTGGATTGAATTTTTCAATTTTTTTTCCTAGAAATTCGGAAGATCCATCTAAGGCTTCTATAGCTTCATCTATAGATTTAATTTCTTCACTATTATAGATATTATCAGCAGAAATGTTTAGCAAAACATATTTACAGTGTCTAAA
>JBHLLI010000192.1:0-6436 GCA_048885765.1 Candidatus Hermodarchaeota archaeon | reverse complement strand
TGCTCCTCGTCTTTCAGTAGATCAAGTAAATCTTAATCTAAATCTGAATCTGTCATTTGGAGCTGTCCGGCATCTTCTGGTCTCATAAGCCCAGCTCTCCGTAATAAATAATCTGTAGCAGTTGTTTTTCCGTGGTCAATATGAGCAGTGATACTGAATATCCTCTTTTTCTCGTAGGACCCCTCAGTGACCAATTTTGCTATAGTCTCCGGGTTCTTTACTTTAACCATCGTTTATTCACATCGTTTTAATTATCATTAATTATATTGTTATATTTGAAGAAAAGAATACGCGAAATCATAAAAGTTTTGTGTTTCTAATAGATAAATTAATAATTCTCGTTAAAACTGATAATAGGAGGGGTAATTAAAATTCAAATTAATTTAAAAAGATCTGATTGTATTATAATTTTAGCAAGTAAAAAAAAAGGGATATCCTAAGGTCATAAGATTTGAGTGAGTTCATTATTCTTGAAGTCACAAGAACATTCTCTTAGAAGATGTATTTAGAATTATCTTATTTAATGCAATAAATTATAACAATAATGATATAAAAGAAATCTCAATTAGAATTTCTAAAGAAAAAGAAGACTTTAGTTCTAAAATTAGGATTGAGTTTATTGATAATGGTGTTGGAATACTAGATATGATAAAGCAAAGTCTTTTAAAGCCGGCTTTTGAAAAAACCAAGGATTTTAATAGAATAGGTTTAGGATTATTACTTGTAAACGAAGTAATTAGAAGTATGTCAGGAAAGGTATGGATTGAAGATAGAGTATTAGGAGATTATTCTAAAGGAAGTAATTTTGTATTAATGATCCCTGAAGCTCATGGGATTTTAGATATAGAAAGGTAGGATTATAGTTTTCAATATGTGGATTGCCTTTTTTCCAGAAGAAGTAGTAGCATTAAACGCATTTGAGCAATTTATAATGGTAAAATTATCTGGAATCCTATTTTTTATAAATTGAGTTAAGAAATCATAGAATACATTATATTCTCTTGAAGTTTCTATCCATAAATACCCATCTTTTTCAAAATAGGCTGGATTTTTTTGTTTAAAATTATTGGCATGTATTTTTTCTTCAATTGGAGGCCCTTTTCGAATATAACTATCAGATATATGAGGTTTTTCACAAAATATAACTAGATTGTATTGTTCCTTCTCGTCGTCGAAATATAATTCAAAAACTATCTTTCCAAATCGATCTGAATGAGAAAATTCTTTTTCACCATTGGCTTTAATACTGTCCCCTAAAGAATAAAGCTTATCTCTATTAATAGTATAATGGATGTTAAGGTCAGTATTTACTAATTCAAGTATAAATATTTTAGAAAGTATTGGATCTTCTTTATTTTTTAAACTGACTTCTGGAATTGGTTTAATTGTAAAAAATTCTAAGTTTGGATTTTTTAGAAATTCGCTTATTTTTTGATTACAATATTTATATGCTCTTTCAGATATTGCTGAAGCAACATTTCGATTTTTATCTATTGGATCTATTATAATAAGATAATCATTTTGAAAATGGATAATTTTTTCTAATTCTTCCGAACTTCTGTTATAATAATCAAGAGGTTTTTTGTACAACTCTTTAAAATTCTTAAAGAGGGTCAAAAGATTACTATAATAATAAATTAATAGCTCAGCACTATAGCCAATAAAACCCACTTTACCTACTGCACTCTTATCACCATAACTGTGACAAGCTTTAAAGAATTGTTTTAAAAGCCTTACAGCGTTTTTTTGTTCATATGTTAGTTCGTTTCTAACAAAATTTCCATGCCAGGGTGACCTATCTACCGCAGTAATTGGTCCATTCTTTTTAATGTAATCTAATTTTAAGTCAAAATATAAAACAATATCGATCTTTACCTTTGTATCATTTTGAATGTAATCAACTTTTACATATGGATGTTCTGCGTATAATAGACGTGGGTTGTGGAATTCATCCAAAGTTAAGCTTTGAAGGATCCAATTATTGCATAAATATAAAAAGTCCTTTTTAGATTCGGATTTTAATTTATTTTTACTCAAGCCTTCATATTTAGGTTTATATTGGTTATAATCTAATCCAATAAATAAATCGATATCAAAATCATTTCTTAGTTGAGTTTGTTTAATACCAGTTGAACCTTGGGCTTCTATTCGATTATATTTTAAACCTAAATCATTTGCTTTTTTTTCTAATAGATTCTTTAGTTTATCAACTATTCCATTGATTAATTCCAGTTCTTCATTCGTAGGAATTATTCTGCTTAATACATAGTTAAAAATTTCATTTATTGAATTCATATAATCAAATTGATAACAGTAAGTTAATAATATTAATTCTTTCTTCTTATTGAATTTTAATTCATATAATAGAAACTATTTTCCAATAAATTAAGATTTTAATATACTACATTCCCCACCAAGGATGAGTTGTCTTACGCATCAATGTAATAAATTCTCTTAGTACTTGCTTTTGATCTGTGGTCAATTCATCAATAAATTTTCCCATGAGTTGCCTCACATGAGATTCTGGGACATTAACAAATAAAGTCTCATCTTTTTCTAGGTCTCGACCGATTTCAATACCGCGGATAGAAATTGCTACTTCTGAATCTTTAGGCGCTTTATCAAGTGTTTGCCCCTTATCTTGAATTTGATGTACTCTTCTAACTCGTTTACCTTTATCAGTAATTAATTGAACTTTTGGATATAAGGTCCCTGCTTCGACATGAACGCCAAATACTGCTGGATCTGAATTTCGAAATATAAATTCTGGAAACATTTTAAGTTTGGCAGGTAAAATTAGCTCACTTAAGCCTTTTGCTGTATCTTCTGCTTTTCTGGTTTCTGCATATTCGATATATTCTTCTAATAATCGATAGATTACATTATTAGTAAAGATTCGGATGTTATCCTTAATAGCCTGTTCATTAGCTTCTGGTAAAATTGGTACATTAAAACCTAGTACTGTTGCAGAATATGGATCTAATTGTCTTACTATACTTGCGTTAATAATATCCTCTTTCTTTATAGGGCCTACATCAGCTATACTAATTTTTACACCATTTTTAGTAAAATGATTTTCAAGAGCTTCAAGTGACCCTAAAGTATCTGCTTTTAACACTACTCCAGCTTTATCAGTTTTTATCCTAATACTTTCTACTTCGGATTCAATTTCGTTATAGATTTGCTCTTCTTCAGAGGGATTCATAATACCTCTAAATGGAGAACCAGCTACGACATCATCGATATTTGGGGCAAGAATTTTAATACCAGCAGCAGCACTTATAACCTCAACAGAATCAAATTTTTGTCTTGGATCTCGTATTTCATCTAATGGTTTTGGTGTCAATAAGGCTCTTACCTTAGATTTAATAGGTTTTTCTAAGC
Organism: Candidatus Hermodarchaeota archaeon; assembly: GCA_048885765.1. Taxonomy (GTDB): domain Archaea; phylum Asgardarchaeota; class Lokiarchaeia; order Sigyniarchaeales; family SOKP01; genus Loki-b32. Next base: position 3,052 of record JBHLLI010000192.1, on the reverse strand, counting down.
CACCTACTATAAACTCATCCCCTTTATTAATAAGGCCATCGTAAATGAGAACATCCATAGTTTTTCCCTGACCCTTTTCTTTCTTAACTTCTAGTACAACACCTTTCGCAGATCCTTCAGAAAATTTAAGATTTGTAGTTAAATATTGCTGAACTAATCCCATCAAAATCATGAGCAGTGTGGATATACCCTCACCTGTTTTTCCACTTGTAGGGACAATTGCAATTTTTTTAGTGAAATCCTTTATTTTATCGTAGCGATCTATTCCCTTAAAACCCTCTTCTAAGAAGTTTCCTACAATCTGCAATAATTTTTCATCTAAAAAATCTCTTACGTGGGGCTTTTGAGAGTTATAGGTATCCAGAAAATCGGCGTCTTTGTTTGATTTCCATCCTGAAATTCTATCTATTTTATTTGCTGCAATCACGAAAGGTGTTTTTCTTTCTCTTAATATCCTTACAGACTCCCAAGTTATTGGCATAGTTCCGGCTGTTACATCAATTACTAAAATTGCAATATCTGCTACAGCACCTCCTCTTCTTCTGAGATTTAAAAAAGCTGCATGCCCAGGAGTATCTACAACTAAAATACCAGGAAGTTTAATTTCTTTTTCGGCAAATTCTTGTTTAGATTTTCTCAAAAATTCTCTGATATCTTCAGTTGGGAAATAAGAAGCACCAATGTGCTGTGTAATTCCTGCAGCTTCTCTTTGCTGAACTACAGTACCCCTAATATAATCTAGAATAGTAGTTTTCCCATGGTCAATATGACCAAGTATACACACAATTGGGGCTCTAATTATTTTGTTCTCATTTTCAGTCATTTTCTATCACAAGTCTAATTTGATGATTTCGAAAAAAACTTTCAATAATTATTATAAAATTATTTTCTATAAGTTTAGAATTTTATTTTAAAACTTCAAAAAAAATCAAGAACCAATGAAATATTAATTCTTATCGAGATAAGGTTTTAAATATTGAGCGGTAAATGAACTCTGATTTTTAACTATTTCTTCAGGAGGTCCCATTACCACAATATTACCTCCTTTTTCACCCCCCTCAGGACCAAGATCAATAATATAATCTGTAGATTTTATTATGTCCATATTATGTTCAATAATGATTACTGTATTACCTTTATCAACTAATTTTTGAAGAACCTTAAGTAAATAATTAATATCAAAGGAACTTAATCCCGTTGTGGGCTCATCTAAGATATAAAGGGTATTTCCTGTACTTGTTTTTCTTAATTCTCTCGCGATTTTTAAACGTTGAGATTCTCCCCCACTCAATGTTGTGGAAGATTGCCCTAATTCTAAATAACCTAACCCTACATCTACAACTGTTTTAATAGTGCGTTTTAAATTCGGAATTTTGTCAAAAAATTCTAAAGCTTGATGAAAAGTCATCTTGAGAACGTCAAAAATTGATTTTCCGTGATATTTAATCTCTAAAGTTTCGGCATTGTATCTTTTTCCTTTACATAAATCACATTTTATATAGACATCAGGTAAAAAATACATTTCCTTTAAGATATAACCAGTTCCTTTACATTTTTTACAATGTCCAGACTTAGTATTAAAACTAAATCTTCCTTTTTTGTAACCTCGTTCTCTAGATTCTGGTAAACCTGCAAAAATTTCTCTAATATAATCTAGTGCTTTGGTATAAGTAGCAGGAACTGATCGTGGAGTTCTTCCAATAGGTGATTGGTCAATATTAATGATTTTATCTATTTTTTCATATCCTATTATTGTATCAAATTTACCTTCACTAACTTTAGAACTTCTCGTATTAATTAAATTATGAAGTCCATTATATAAACAATCAATTATCAAACTAGTTTTTCCAGCTCCTGAAACTCCAGTTATACAGGTAAAAATTCCCAATGGAATTTTAACATCAATACGTTTCAAATTATTTTCTTCAGCCCCTAATAATTCAATGAACTCAGCATTTAATTTTCGTCTATTTTTTGGTGGAACAATTTTTCTTTTACCTGATAAATATTCTCCTGTTAAGGTTTTCGAATTAAGTATTTCTTCAATAGGACCTTCAGCAACAACTTCACCACCTTTTTCTCCTGCTAATGGGCCTAAATCTATAATATGATCTGCACTGCGCATTATTGCTTCATCATGTTCAACTACTATTACTGTATTTCCTAAATCTCTCAGTTTTTTTAACATATCAATAAGACGATTAATATCTCTTTGATGAAGTCCTATACTAGGTTCATCTAAAACATATAATACTCCTACTAAACTAGATCCTAATTGAGTAGCTAATCTAATTCTCTCAGCTTCCCCAACAGACAGAGTATCTGAACGACGATTTAATGAAATATAATCTAAACCTACATTTTCAAGAAAAGATAATCTATCTAATATTTCTTTTAGTACTTCTTTAACAATTTTCTTTTCAGTTTCAGTTAATTGAAGATCTTTATAAAATTTTAAAGAATCTTTTACAGATTGTCCTGTTAATTGTGCTATATTAAGGTTATTAACTGTAACTGCTAAACTTTCTGGTTTTAATCTTTGACCGTCACATTGTGGGCAGTTAATTCTATTCATAAAGCTTTCATAAACATCACGAGCCCATTCCGAACGAGTTTCCATATATCTTCTGTGGAGTATTGGTATTATCCCCTCAAAAGGTCTTACAACTTGCCAAGAAGATTTGAATTCACCATTATGGTTTTTATACCCATTATTATCACTTTCAAAACGAAAATCAATTGATTCATTTTCAGTCCCAAACAAAATTTTATGCAATTTTTTTGGATCAATATCCTTAATTGGCGTTTTGTGAGTATCAAATCCATAGTGTTTTGCTACTTGCACTATAGTTTGCCATGAATAACCAGTGTCTGATCCAAATCCAGGAATATCTCTGATTGGCGTTTCCTCGAGTGATATCTCCAAATCATTTCCTAATAGCAAGCCATAATCGAATTCCATAACGGTTCCTAACCCACTACAATATTTACAGCTTCCATGAGGTATATTAAAAGAAAACATTTTATGATCCAATGGAGGAAATGAGATTCC
>JBHLLI010000191.1:0-6437 GCA_048885765.1 Candidatus Hermodarchaeota archaeon | reverse complement strand
TCAATTATTCTATTTTTTCTAATTCTCGCATATGAAGCAATTTTTGCTCCTGATGAAATTATAAGTCTGTTAATTATAATAATCTCGATTTTGATAGCAGCAGTTTTATCAGTATCTATTTTTGAAGTACTAACAGTAAAAGAATATAAGGGGTATTTTATTAAAAGAATTCATATCAAAAAAGGAAAGTCATACTTAAGTATTACAGATATATTTGAAAATGAAAATCGTGTAAATATACTGACTCAAATCCTCAATAATCCAGGAATCCACCAAAATGAATTATTAAGAAGCTGTAACCTTCATAAAGGACAATTACAGTGGCATTTGGATGTTTTATTAAAGTATAAAATTATAAAAAAAGAAAAACATGGGCAGTATACAATATATTTTCCAATTACCTCTTCAATTGAATCAATTGAAAAATTTAAGACCTTACCTAAAAAATCAAAAACAACTTCAATTATTTTGAAACTAATTCAAAGTAATCCTGGAATTACTTCATCTGAGATTGCTAGCAAGATAAAATTAGCTCGAAATACGGTAAAATATCATATAGATAAATTATCAGAGAATAATCTAATATATTTTAAAGAGAAAGGTCGAAAAATAGAATTATTTCCTAATTTATAAAATTTGGGAACCAATTTTTTATGTTTTATTCAATTTGAGCATTTGCATCATTAAAGTGATTTCAAGCTAAATTAATGCCTTAGCATCATAAATTTTATCAGAATTTTTTCCCGTTTCCCATTCTTTTTGTAGAATAAATTTTTGAATAAACTCATTTGCATTTTTTGGCATTTCCTCTTTAAATTCAATATAACGGGGAACCATAAAATAAGCAAGATTTTGCTTTAAAAAATCATACAACTCATTTGGCGCGAGGTTTGCTTTTTTTTTTGTCACAGCACATATTTTTAATTCTTTTTCTAAAGTACTTTTATCTATGACTTCAAAAACAGCACTCCCATCAATAAGTGGATGAGAATTTGCTACTATTTCGATATCAATAGCAAAAAATACATGCTCTCCTCTGATAATCATATCTGATTTTCGTCCTAAATAATAGATGAAACCTTCATGATCAGAATAACCAAAATCACCAGTATACACCCATCTTTCTTTTCCCTTTCTAGTTATTGATTCTTCTTTTAAGTTATAATACTCAAGTTCAAAAGGAAGCCTAAATCTTGCGCAGATTTCACCAATATTGTCTCGACCAGAAGGTATAACATTTCCTTCTAAATCAAGAAGTTTGACATCAAATCCTAAAGCAGCTTTTCCTATAGAACCTAATTTTCCTCCTTTAGATCCTTCTGTATTAATAGTAAGTCCAATACCTTCAACTAAAGACCACATTTCTACTATTCGGATTCCAAATCTTCTTTCAAAAGTTTCCCATACCTTTTTTAATGCACCAGCGCCAAATGCATATCTAATTGAATGATTTCTATCAATTTCTTTTGGTGGTTGATTAACCAATACCGTCAAATAAGCCCCATAATAGCAGAAACAATTAGGTTTATATAGATTAACATCACTCCAAAAAGTAGAAGCCTTAAAATTTTCTGCTATAATTATCGATCCATTAAAAAAAATAGTGGGAATTATTACAAAATATCGCTCATATCCTTGAAATAATGGTAAGGGACAGTAAAACTTGATATTTGTATTAGTGAATCCTAAATCTTCCCATCCCTTCACTACACTAATTCCCGATAAAGTATAATAATTTCTATATAACACCCCTTTGGGTTTACCCATAGTTCCTGATGTATAAGAGATTTCAAGAGGTTGAAAACTAGATATATTAGTCTTGGGGTTCTTTATATTTTCTGAGAAGAGTTTTTCAAACCTGACGCAATCATCATCAAAATTATAATTGTTTGGTACATTTCGAATAAAAATTTTCTTAATTTTTGGTAAATTCTCTCTAATTTCTTTAAAGGTGGTATAATAATTATAATCTATTAATAAAATCTCAGTTTCACTATTTTTTAAAATAAATTCTAATAATTCTTTCTTAAACAAATAACTAATAGGTACAAAAATGCAACCGGCTTTTGCTATACCAAACCAACAAAAAAGAGATTCAGGACAATTAGGAAACATTAAAGAAATTTTGGGATTTTTTAATTGTAATTTTCTATTTAATTTAAGAAGAGCATTTGCGATTTGATTTGAAATTGAATTCACATCTTGATATGAATAAATTTCATCTCGATAATAGATAAAAGGCTTATTTTTATTCAAGGATGCTTTGCTTTCTAATATTTTTGGGAGTGTAGCATCTTCAATATCGTATGCTTTTGTCAGTTCACGTAGGTTATAGATCTTACGAATATTCAAACGTTCTCCGATTAGATCTATTAGAACTTCTTCCTTATCACTAAATGGAAAATCATAATCCCTAGAAATTTTACTAGGGATATAAACCCAAAAACTATCATATCTTCGATTACCTGATTTCCGTTTTACAATTCTTCCTTTTCCAGTTTTCATTATATCTTTTTTATCTCACATAAGTGATATTAAACATAAATAAACCCTAAAGTAATTCATATGTTATCAATTATATTTTTTTAAAAGTTTAATTTAAAGGTATTTCATTATATTCTTGCTTTAACTTGGGGAATTCACTCAAATTATAATGTGGAAAATAAAGAGAAAAAGCATATTCCCTTTGAAATTTCGGCGATGATGCAATATCTCGATATTTTATCTTATGAGCAATTGTATTTGCCATATTTCTCTGCTCGAAATCTTTTATAAATAATTGTGCTCCAACTCCTGCCGAATTACCTATTTGAAAGACGTTATTTTGATCAACTTCAGGAAATAAACCAATGAAGGCAGCATTTTCTTTATTAATATAAGTTCCAAAGCCTCCTGCTAATAGAATTTGGTCAAGATCAATATTTGTCTTACCTTCCATGTTAAGTAATAAATTTGCTGCAGATAAAAATGCTCCTTTTGCTAATTGAAGTTGGTTAATATCTTTTTGAGAAACTGTAATTTCCATAATGCTATTATCATCAGTACCATTTTGAAAGGATTCATTATCCAATAATTTATTATATATGATAAAATGGTATCCATCTTCTTTTCTGATGATCCTTCTATGTTTAATTAATTTTTTTGATTTAATATTGAATTTTCCTACTCGTGTGATAATTTTTGATTTTAACAGCTCTGCTACAATATCAATAAGTCCTGATCCACATAATCCAAGCGGTTTTTGATTTCCTATTACATTAATAGAGGGTTCTAATGTTTCTCTATCTATGATAACAGATTCTATTGCTCCTTCTGAAGCTCTCATACCATGTGAAATATGGACACCCTCCAAAGCTGAACCTGCGGCGCATGAGCAAGCAACAAGCCCTTTATTATTTCCTAAAACTAACTCACCGTTAGTCCCAATATCAATTAATAAAGTAAATTTTTTGTACATATAGATTTTAGATGATATTATATCTCCAATTGTATCTGTTCCTATATACCCTGCAATAACAGGAGGAGAATAAACATTTATATTAGGATTACAATTGATACCAAGAGTACCAGCATTCAAATTGATTGGAGCTTTAAATACCGGGTTATAGGGTGAAACAGCTAAAAATTCAATTGGTATTCCAAAAAATATATGATGCATTGCGGTATTACCTACAATTGAAATATCTCTAACTTCAGAAGTAGATATATGAGCTTTTTTGCAAGAATCCTCCAGTAAGTAATTAATAGCTTTAATTAATAAGTCCTTTGCTGTATCCATCGCGTTATTTTTAATAATATAAGAAATTCTTGATACAATATCTTCCCCTATCTTAACTTGAGGATTTAACAACGCAGATATAGCTGTAATTTCTCCTGTTTTTAAATAAATAAGATAACCTACAATTGTGGTAGTTCCAATGTCAACAGCTAACCCAAATATCTTATTTAATGCATTTCCACCATCGATATCATATAAAAGCCATGATTCGTCTGATGAGAGTTTTCTAAAAAAAGCAGTGATTTTATTATTTTGGTTTCTGATTATCTGAGGAAGCTTTCTAGTTAAATTATAAAGAGAATCATCTACATAGGACGATTTATGATTATTAAAAATTTTAAAATTAGCACTTTTCAGTTCAATGATATTTTCCAACAAAGAAAAATCATTCCCTAAATTAGGTAAATCCTCAATATTTAGTTCGTATAATTTGGAGGTGATAATTGGTTGAATTTTACATTCGTTTTTTATTCCAAGAGATTCTAAATCTGAATCAACTAAAATCCTAGCTCGTCTAGGTATTAATGAATCAGTAATATAGACTCTTAAATCCCCAAATATTCGTGTTTGACAAGCCAACCTATAACCTTTTTTTATTTTCTCATTACCTAAAAATTTTTCTTCTTTATCAGTTGGTTCTGAAATCTTAGGATCAGATTCCAAAATGTGAATAAGACACTTTCCACATGCCCCTTTACCTGCACATAGTGCAGTTATCGGGAAGTTTAATGCTAGTAGTGCATTATAAACCAGTGATCCATAATCTATATTTATTCGTTTAGATAAAGGTTCCAAAATTAGAGTAACTCTCTTATTTTCTATGTACATTCGCCTTTTCCCTTAGCCTTTACTTTTCAAACTTAATTAAAAATTTAGATTAAAATGGATTGAAAAATTAAAAATAAATTAACGAATAACTCTAATCTCTTAACCATTTTTCTATTATATTGACTCCTTGAATGGCATCTACTGCATATGCGTCTGCATTAGTCTCTATTGCGATTTCTGGTGAAACGGCGGCACCTCCTAGAATAACTCTAACTTTATCTCTCAATTCTCCTTTTTTCAATAAAGACATTACTTCTTTAATTCGGGGCTCAACCGAAGAGAGGAGAAAAGATATACCAACTACTTTAACCTCTGGTAAATATGCAAATTTTTCAAATTCTTTAGGTTCTACATCTACACCAAGATCGATTACATCCATTCCATATGATTTCATTATTATGCTTGCGATATTTTTACCCAAACTATGAATATCTCCTTTTATTGTTCCAATAACCACTTTTCCAGAGAAATTTTGAGATTCTGTTAATCTCATTCGCTCCTCTTCATTATTTAAAAAGAATTCCCCTTCAAGGGCTTCTGCAGCTAATATAAGTCCCATGTCTCCAGATTCTTCTAACCCTACTAAGACCCCCTTTTTGACAATCTTAATTATTGAGACACCCATATCAATTGCTTCCTTTATTGCTGCTTTCATTGAATAAAAATCTAATGTATTAACCGCATCAATAATTTTATTAATATAATAATTATCATTATCAGTTTTACTCTCATATTCTAAACTTATATTTTTCATAAGAATTCCTTCTAGTCTTTTTATGATAAACAATATTATATTATTAAAACAATGCCATGCCACACAACAAATGGTATTGATTCTTTTGGATGTTCTGGATTAATTACAAAAGGTGCTTTTTCACCACATTTGACAGCTGTAGCAAAACTATCTACACCACAAGCCTCTAAAGCAGGACGAGCTCTCAGATATTGTCTGCACATTTGATTATCGAGTACAGGACAAGGAGGTATCTTTTTTTGTTGCATTAAATCTTTAAAATATTCTGGAGAAAAAAAACCACAACCAACACAGGGACCTCCCTTAAATCCCATAGCAAGATAATATCCCATATAAGTAGCTTCTGTCTCGATCATACCAACCATTTGACTTAATAAATTTATATCTCCTTGAACTCCTAAAAGAATACTAGGAAAAACATGGTTTTTTATCGGTGGATAAAATGAAATTAAAATTGCATATCTATAACTATTAACGATTTCTCTCATCTCGTTTGTAGTTGGAGAGTGTGGAGGACAATTTATACTTGTTCCAAAGCCAAAACAGATGGGAATTTGACATTTCCAACGTACACGCGGGTCTATTACAATTTTGTCTGTTGTTATTAATTTGGCATGGCCACTAGCTTTAATTTTTGATTTTAATATTATTTCATCTATGATTTTATTAGATCTTTCAATAAGTTCATTAAGAACTTTTTCATCAGGTCTGAATTTTATTGGAGATGGTGGTCGTTCTTTTGTTTTTGGCAATAATCTTCTCCACTTATAAGAAATTTTTGACCATTCTTTCTCAACTTCAGGTATTAATTTCTGTACCATAAGATTCTCAGCTTATTTTGTACTTTTTTTACTTAAATATTCATTTATTTATTAAATTTTTTTGTTTATTTACTGCCGTAAAAATATTTCTTATGCAGTAATTAAGTAATAATATAAATACTATAATATATAAAGATAGTCAATTTAACTCAGACTGAGAATTAACTTAAATTATTCAAAAAAAGTCTTTTTGAATTACTATAACATAAAAAAAATTTACTAATTTCTTCTTCAGTTGAATTGAAGATTTTCATCT
>JBHLLI010000190.1:0-6809 GCA_048885765.1 Candidatus Hermodarchaeota archaeon | reverse complement strand
AAACCGTACAAGAATGGATTAAAGTTCTTGTGGATAAGTCATATATTAAAGAAGGATTTTCTTTAGAAGGAACTAAGGACAACTTACTTGCATGCCATAATGCTATGATTACTACAATTCTTATTAAAATGGGATATGAAGATAAAGAAAAGATAGATGCTGGGATAGACTGGATATTAAAGTATCAATCAGTTGAGAGAGGTGAAGAATGCCCTTGGTCTGGTAAGGATCTCTATACTAGGTTTGGAGGGTGCATGAAAAAAGTTCCTTGCTACTATAGTATTATAAAATCTATGATCACACTTACTGAGTATAAGAAAAAATATGGATCTTCAGAAGAGTTTGATACTATGCTTAACAAAGGTTTAGAATATATCCTTCAACATAGGGTATTTAAGAAATTATCTTCAGACAAACCAATTGAGGATTCAATCATCCTAAATTTTTATCCATATCCCTATAGATCCAATATTATTGAAATTCTGACTCTGCTTAAGGCAAATGGGTTATTAGATGATGAAAGATGTAATGATGCCAAAGAAATATTAAAGAAAAAGCAAAGAACTGATGGATATTGGCAAGCAGATACATCATATATGAAAAGTGCATGGATAGATTTTGATATCCCTAAAAAACCTGGATTATGGATAAGTTATATAATTAATAGATTAATACTTGATATTTAACATAATGAGAATGAAATTTATTGCGGATCAACTAAATCGTATGGGGCTTCTGGAATGGTAATAAGAAAATTTGACCCTGAGACCCATATTTCTCCTTTTAGACTGTTAATAATTTGATCTACAAAAGAAAGTCCTAGTAGCATGCTTTTAAATTCTTTATATTGTATCTCTTCATGTGAAATTTCGGTCCTTCTGCCTACTGAAAGTCCAATTTCATTATCAGCAAATTCCATTTTCAAATAATTAATCCCATCGTAAAATTGGCGATAAATTAAAACATGGATCTCAATTTCTGGATTTCTATTATATTCAATCATGTTTAATAAAATATTTTCAAATACATCAACTAAAATTTCATTTGCAAAAACATAAAATTGTTCATCAGAAGGCTTAATCTTGATTTTTATATTTCGATATTGAGAAACTTCATACACATTTTTGATAGCCTCTTGTAAAACCGTGTTTAATTCCATTCTCATCAAATCGAGAGGGACATTTTCAATTTCTGCCAATTTACGAACTAAATGTACTAATTTTGATCCACTTTGGCTCTGTTCCTTAATATTATCTAAAAGATTGTACAGTTCTTTAGCTTTTTTTGTTTGTTTTTGACGTTGCTCAAAAGAATTAATCGTTGATTGGATTTTTTTAAAAACGTTTTTCACTTCATAAGCAAATAATTCTTTATAGAAATTCGCTCGATCTAAAGCGTTATGAAATTGAGCTTCACTCGCTCTAAGTGCAGCTTCAGCTTCTTTTTGTTCTGTTATGTTACTCGCTATAATTTGAATATAAATCTCTTTACCTATTGTAACTAAAGATAATTGAAGATTTACCCATAAATAATTACCATTCTTTGTTTTCAATTGAACGTCCAATATAGTTATTGGTTCGCCTTTAATAACCTCTCTTAGATTTTCTAATATTTGTTTTAAGTAATTGGGATGAATAAACGAAAGTTTATCGTATCTTCTACCAATTAAATCTTCTTTCATATACCCTAATAATTGTTTTATCGCAGGATTGCAATCTACAACAATTCCTTTTAAGTTAATTAAAATTATAGAAAACGGAGAATTCGCAAATAAATGTCGATATTTATTTTCAGAATCTCTTAGCTTATTTTCTGCTAATTTTCTTTCAGTAATATCACGCAATATGCATTGGATCAAATTTTGACCCCCCATTTGAATTTCACTTACGTTTATTTCAACTGGAATGCTATTTTCACCAGAATTTTTAATACCAACTTCAATTAATTGAGGGGAATCGACTTTAATTTGATTTAATAATATTTGCATGAAATCTTGTTCACTATTATCAAGTTCAAGTTGTGTGGCATGCATCCCAATAATGATTTCAGGGGATTTTTTTAGTAAATCTTCTGCTTGTTTATTCGCATCAATAATTATACCAGATTTACGATCAATGATAAGAATAGCATCTCGAGCTGCCATAAATAAAGTTTGATAACGCATTTCTGCTATTCTTAATACTTGTATTGTTGATTCAACGGATTTCAATTTAATTAATATTTTATCATAAATCTCAGTAAGTTCATTTAACACTCGAGATTTATCCTTATAGAATCCTTTAATCTGTGTAAATTTTTCATAAATAAAACTATTAAATTGATCTATAATTGTTCTTGGAATATTTTCGTTATAAAATATTACAAGCGAAAGAGGTAATGCTCCACCACGGATTGAGTTATCTGGAATGAAGTCAAAATAAATTGCCGCTTTGATTTTAAGATGCGTAAAAGGCAAAATAACTGAACTTCGCTTGAAATTATCTCCACCAAAAATGAATTGAGAAATCGAAAAGCATCGAATCGCAATGACCTCAGGATCATCAAACGCATCAACTGGATAGGTTCCTACTATTTTAACCCCTTCAGTTTCATCCCATTTTGAAAAAATTAGACTTAAATCGCCTTTGGGAATTGCAGAAATTTTTTCTGATAATTTCAATGACATCCAATGAAACGCTTCCTTGACATTTTCACCCGTAAGACCACAGGTTGAATAATGCTCAATCGCTCTATTTTGAATTTTATTAAGTTTCATTTCTTTCTTGAGTTTTTCAATATTAGGCTCCGCTAGATCAATTTTATTAAAAATAATTAACAATGGTAAACCTTTCATATCTGCTAAGTTTATGATTTTATGTAACAATACTCGAGCGGCTTCATACTTTTCCTTGTCTGCAATATCAAGAACAAAAACTAACCCATCTTGATTTTTTAGGTATGGTTTCCATAAGTTCCTAAAATTTGCTTGCCCTGGTGTATCATAAGTAAGCACAGATAAATTGTTTATTACCATTCTTGAGATATCCATGTATGTCGTTGGGAGTGTTTTTTTAGGTGCATTATTTTTTATATAATTGATCAAAGTAGTTTTTCCAGCATAAGAAACTCCAAAAACAAGAATTTTAGCATCTTTTTGCTCATAAACAATACTTTCTTCTGGAACTGAATTGAAGAATGTAAAAAATAGATCTTTAACTTTTTCAAATTTTTCAGCTGATACCTCAGATTTTTCAGTTTCTATGTGAAATGCCTTATGTACATCTTCTATACTTATAAGTTCTCTTTCAAATCCTTCAAGTAATTCTTTTGCTAAATTAGGGTTAATATTACTATTAATGTCAAAAAGTATAGAGATAAGTAACATTTCTACGCTTCCCCTAGCCTGTTTGCTGGGAATATTAAAAATATAATTAGCACTTTTATAATTACCAAATGTATGAATGAAAAAGCCCTCGTTATAAAGGTCCATTAGAGCAGGGAGAGAATTAAAATTGCTTTCTTTTAATGATTCTGGTGCTTTTAATAATATTTTTGGACCATATCTTGGATGAAAATAGCTTAATATTATTATCTTCAAAGAATACCACCCGATTTTACTTATAATTTACACATGAATGCTCCTGATAAATTGCTTATCAAATTAAATAACACAATAGGGAATCAATCATGATTTTTTTCAAATTAAAATTATTTATTTAGAATATTTTGTTTAAAGTTTGTTTATTTCATACCTCTATAGAAATTATATCTTGTAATACAGCGACTAAAGCGTTAAATTCATACTTATTCAAGAATGGCTCGTTAGTACAGATTAGAATATAATAAGGGGTTGCTCCTTCAACGAGCCTGAACTGTTTGAAAATAAAATATTTACCAAATCTCTCAACAATAATGTGATTTTCGTCCTGATTCTCTATATTTTCTAGTTCATTAAATCCATCATTTAGTCTTAAGAAATATGGTGATATTGAATTCAATCTTGCCCTAACATCATCACATTGATAAAATGATCCAATAATCAACGAGTTATCGTCTATTAATTCTGCACCTTCAACGTTACACTTATTAGCATATTCACTTATTGCATTTTCAATCACTTTAGATCTTGGAAATAGACTTACAAGAATTTCAGACATGGCAGTTATAATTGAAGCCAAATCAAAAATAGTAGTTTCATGGAATGAAAATTTATTATAATTTTGGAATTCTCCACATTTACCTTTAAAATACGAAATCATATCTTTTATCTTGATTTGTAGACTTTCTGATATATCTGGATCATTCTTATGGAAAAAGACATGGATTGGGGGTTCTAATTCCATTTCAGTTAACTTTTTTATTATATCTTTTAAATAGCTATAGGATTCTACAATTCTATCATAGTCTCGTATATCTAATACATATATTAAAATATCAGTTTTCTGAAAAATTAAGCGAGCTTTTTCCAAATAAAACATACGATATCTTTCATGGCCCCCAAGGTCCCATTCAGATATGTCCATTCCTAAAAATTCAAATGTCCTTCTTTCGGCATTTTTAGTAGGTTTTATCACTGCAAATTTCGAAAATTCTCTAAGAAGGGATAGAATTATAGATGTTTTACCAGCATTATCTAAACCTACGAAAACTACTTTCCGGACTTCAGGGTTATCTTCTCCAGGTATCTCCATAATTCAATCCTTGTACAGTTCATTATAGCAATTAAATATAGAATAAAGTTAATTAATATATATTTATTCAAATCAAAAAATGAAGAAAATTTATTGAAAAGATTATAATATGCCTTTAAAATCAGTTTTTTAGATAAGTGATGTGATAAGTAGATTAAACATCATATAACTGATGTGACAGTTTATCACCACATTAACTGTTCTTCATACTAACCTTTATATATCCGATATATCATACTCTTAATAGAATTAAGAGTATTATAAGTATTAAAATAAAATTATTTTCTAACAAGTTAAGGTGAGGAGAATGGTTATATCAGAAATAGACTATTCAGCTAGGTTTTTGGAAGCACTTCACTCTTTACAGAAAAGCTATAAGAAATTTCCTAAATTTATGATTGAAATTATAGCTGAAAATAATGGAATACCCCCTTCTGAGGTTAAGAAGCTCTTCAATATCTATAGAAAGAACGGTATGCTGAAAATTTTGAAGAATGAAGGTTTTTACTATCAATTGGACAAAGGGTAATAATACTCAATTCATTAAGAAACAGAATCAAAATTTGAATCTTGTCACTAGGTAATCTTTAAAATTCTTAGTCAATTTTTGGTTGTAGTAAGGATTTTTTCCTGTATCCTTTTGATATTGACTATGAGTTCTTTTTTTCCACTTAATAAAGTTTTGAGTTTCAGAACCATTCCATATAGCATTCTTGCCAGTTATTTTTTTAAAAAGATAAGGTTCTGTAAGTTCCTCTTTATTATTTTTAGGTTTTGGTTTAGGTGTGGCAGGCTTCTTATTTATTTGTTTATTAGGTTTCTCCGCTTTAATTTTTTTACTACTAATTAGAGACTTCAAATAAGTTGAATATTGTTTTGTAGGTTTGCCCTTGTAATAAGAAATTTTTCCAGTATCTACACGATATTTGTTATTTGTTTTCGCTTTCCAATTATGAAAAGTCTTTGTTTCTTCTCCTTTCCATATGGCATTCTTATTTGTTAATTTCTCAAAGACGTATGCTTCAATATCATTAATTTCGGTATCTTTTTTTTCTACTATTTGCTTTTTAGGCTGTTCTTTTCGTGTTTTTGGTAAGGAATTAGTTCCATTGCTAATGATTTTTAAAATTTCAGAGCAATTGATTTTCTTACCATTACCAATTGTAAAGAAAGGATCATCTATCGCGTCTAAATTAACAGAAAAATCGAATGTTTGAAGTTGATTAAAACTCGGACCCCAATATTTTGCTAAAACAATAATAGTACCATTATTTTGAGAAAGATTAATATGATTATTTGCGGTTGGAGTAGCTTGATATAAGGATAAGTGATTAAAATCTACTATTTTATCAATTTCTTTTATTTGCTCTTTATTTTTAATAACTCGGTCATATTTTAATTCTTTTTTTCCATTTAGTGAAACATCTAGAGCTGTTAAAGAGTAATTTGCGCTTCTTTTTAATGTGCTTCTAATAATAAATTTAACAAATTTTCTGATTTGATTCCATTTCGATTTTTTTGCAATCCCAATGATCTCTCTTAAACTCTCTTCAGACATTTAAAACACTTCTTAAGAGCAACCTAAAAATACCTCAATAAATCCACAATACTAATGAAAATAGGGCTTAATATATTTTTAGATTTAAATAAATATGCTTGATAGGAGATTTTTTAACAAATTTGATAACTTATCTAATTTTATTGTTCTCTTCCGTAAAACATGGGCTATAATCAAATGAAATAAATTTTAATAAAATAATTCAGTAAGTTAGTATTAAGAAAGAATTTTATAAAAAAAATGAGAGAATATTGAAATGAGATTTCTAGTTTTAAGTCATCGAAATCCCTATTTTCCTCCATATATCTTTTTAGAAACGCCAGATACAATTGAAAGGGATGATCTCAAACAAGTTCCATTATTAATTGATTTATATGATACTGGTTTTTTTAAACATACATTTGGAACTTTCAAAACTGCTAATTTAATCTTTGATATTCCCAGTGAATATTCAAACACAAGAAATGAGCACCTTTTAATTTCACTTGTTATTGATGGTAAATCCAAAATAAACACAAATTTAGCTCAAAAGTTTTTGGAGGGATTTGTAGAAGAATTTAAAAAAATTGAAGATGCTTTCA
>JBHLLI010000189.1:0-6831 GCA_048885765.1 Candidatus Hermodarchaeota archaeon | reverse complement strand
TGTAATAAATGGGTTTTGAAATGTATTAAAAATTAGAAAAAAATTAAAGAATTAATTTACTAATCGTTTGTAATGAGTGATAATATTTTTTTACAGTTAAGAGAATTTTTAGATCAGTTCCCTTTAGGGTTCCCTAAAGCACCGTCTGGTGTGGAACTTAAAATTCTAAAAAGGCTTTTTACTGCTGAAGAAGCAAATATAGCAATGAAATTAACCCATATTCCTGAAACGGTGAATAAAATTGCTAAACGAGCAAGAATGGACAGTAAATACTTAGAAGATAGGCTAGAAATAATGGCAAAAAAAGGCTTAGTCTTTCGGATGCGAAGAAATAATGAAATATTATTCAATGCTGTGCCTTTTATGATAGGTTTATATGAATATTCTGTTAAAAAAGTGGATTTCGAGCTTGCTAAATATTTCAAAGAGTATTATAATACGGCATATCAAGAAGAAATGGGAATTAGCAATGTACCTGGATTTAAAGTAATCCCTATAGAAGAAACAATTGAAACTGGTACTATTCTTTATCCTTATCAGAAATTAAAGGAAAGCATAAGAAATGCCAGAGTGATTTCTGTAACAGACTGCATTTGTCGTAAAGAAGCTAGATTATATGGAGAAGGATGTAATTATCCTGTTGAAACTTGCCTTAGTTTTGGAGTTGCTGCCGAATATTATATTGAAAATGGTATTGGACGTAAGATTTCTGCAGATGAGGCGATAAAAATAATTGAAGAAGCAGATAAAGCCGGTTTAGTACATGCGGGAGCTAATTCGAAACATCTTTCAAATATTTGCAATTGTTGTCCTTGCTGTTGTGCCTCAATGAAAGGAATTACTAAAAAAGGACTTGATAAGCATAAGTTTTTTAATGCAATGTTTGAATCAATTATCGATGAAGAACTCTGTATTAATTGTGGAACCTGTCTTGAACGTTGCCCTGTGGGAGCGATAGAATTAAATGATCACGCTGTTGTATTGAGAGAAAAATGTCTTGGATGCGGTTTGTGTGCTACCTTTTGTCCTGAAGAAGCAATAAGCTTGCGGCTGAGAGAAGATGGAGAAGAACCATTTAATAGGGTTTTGGAAATGGGAATGGCGATACTTGAGGGAAAGAGAAAGAATCTTAACTAAATTAACTCAATAATTCTCTCATTAAATTAATTAGATTCTCTTTTTTTCTTTATTTTGATAACAAGAATTAAGATAACAGGAAAGCTTATCATTAACAATAAGAAAACATGGTATGCGTTTATTATTTGGTTCGGATATAAATTAATCAAAGAAGCATAAATATCAGTATCGAAGTTTCTATTATCACCCCAAACAATGATCGCTTTTCCAAATCCTGTAATGGCAGCTTTAGGTGATCCTTGATCACTAAGATCATTACAAATAGCTTTTCCATTATGTTCCCATTGAATTTTGCCATTGAGGTTTAAATGCTGAGCGTAGATGTCACGTGAACTATCAGTATTCCTATAATCAAGATATACCAAGAATACTCCGTTTTTTCCATTATAATATGATTGATGATAAAGTGTGGAATATAAATCTCCATCATTATTTGCATTATACAGAAGAACACCGTCTTCTTCCCATTTAATACTTCCATCTAATCCAATTCTTTGTGCATATATATCCCAATTTGAACCAGTTCTACAATCCTCCCAAGTAATTACTACTCCACCTAATCCATCTTCAACAATACATGTAGATCCTTGCGAATTATTTGCATTGCAAATTGTAATACCATCTGGGACCCATTGGATCGAACCTGTTGAATTAACCCGTTGACTATAGACATTATAATCTCCACTTCTATCATCGAGCCAAGTTATTATCGCTCCGCCATTCTTGTCTGAGACTAATTGAGCAGGCGAAGTAGAACCTATCGAATTACTTATGTTAACACCGTTAATTTCCCATTGGACAATGCCATTAGAACTAATTCTTTGGGCATATATATCTTCGTTCAAATAGTCAAATCTTCTTTCATCATCCCATATAATAATAGCGCCGTCTTCTCCATCAGTACAAATTCGGGGATCCCATTGGGTGCTAGTCGCATTGCATATGGGGATTCCATTGGTCTTCCATTGAATGTTTCCATTTAAATCAACTTTTTGTGCAAAAATTCCATCATCTGGGCGGTAATCTATCCAAGTTACTATTAAATTCTCATCGTTTCCATATAATATTTGATGATTTACAACACACCTTCGATCACATATTACAATTCCGTTCTCCGACCATTGGATGATTCCATCAGCATTTACTCTTTGAGCATAAATTTGGTAATTATTACCATTTCTTCTATCACCCCAAACAATGAAGGCTCCACCATGACCATCACTACAAATTTTTGGATCTATTTGATGATCTGTTTCGTTACATATTGCAATCCCATTTGTAGTCCACTGGATGGACCCGGAGGAATCCACTCGTTGAGCGTAAATATCCCATGCTCCGTTTCTACCATCCCTCCAGGTAATAATCGCCCCTCCAACACCATCACTACAAATTTCAAGCCCCCATTGATCACCCCATTCAGTACAAATCGGAATTACGTTATCTATCCACGAAGTAGAAGAAATTGAACCTAAAGGACTAATGGTTGGAGTGTATAACAAAATTATTACAAAAAGAAATTTTATATTTGACATTTTTTGGATTTTTAGATCTTAATTTGCTTTAATATAGAATTATGTATGGTTATGTATTTAAAATTTAAGATTTTCTAAATTAGGGTTAAAGACTAACATAAGACTAATTAAATTAATTGAGATTTTTAGTTTCAAAGGATTAATGGTGAGAATTAGAAGACCTATGATTTAAACGAAGTCATTCTTTTATTTCTTTTGAATTCATACAGTTTAAAACTATCGGGATAATAAATACTGATAATAATTAGTTCAGGCTCTAATTTTAAAACACTCATGTTTAGTAAGATGATTTCTCTTGAAATATTAAAAAGTGTAGATCCTGGCACCTCTCCACGAAATCTCGAGGAGAATTATTACTTTTTAAGAATTTTTAATGGTGAAAATCCACTTGAGGAAATTAATTTTGTTCCATTTGAAGGAATGTCACATCTTATTTCATTTCTCTTTAGTTATTTAATTAAAAGGTTATAATTGCCAACAAGCTTTATTTAGCAGAATATTAGTTTAATTCACAACAGATAATAAGAATTCCGTTTATGATATTGATATAAAAAAAAGGAGTTTAGTATAATTTTAATCGAAATAACTAAGTATTCTAGATCTCGTCTTCTCTCCCTAATTTAATATTATTGCTATTTTAAAAGTTTATAAATCTAATTATTACTCTCAACTTCATTTTTCTTCTCACTAAAAATCTATTTCATGTAGTATTTCGTCTGATTTGGTGAATATCAAATGTGGTGTAATTGTATTTAATTGAGATTTCGCTCTACACCCTCGATTTCATCAACCTAAATAATAGTGAGTTAGTAAATTTAATTTTTATATCCTATATATGTTTAAATATAATTCAAAACAAAAATGTGTGCAAATCCAATTTTTACCCTTAAATAAGGATAAAAAGGATAACATCTAAATGAAAAATTTAGAGGCATAAAAATATCGAATAAATTCAATAATAAAAATTAAAATTTATGGTATTAAAAATGAAAAAGACAATTAATAAAAGATACTATATACTCATTACAGTGTTTTTTGTCATGTTGTTTTTACAATTGCAAACAGTCAAAGCGCAAGACATAGTAGGTTATAATAAAGGGGTGGGAGCCACCTCTTATGATTCAAGCAAAGACGACTTAGCTCTTTCCCATAAAACACTTGTTCTATTTGATAATACAAATGACAATTTGTTTCAACTGCAATTTTCAATTCTGACTGCTTTGAATCCCGATCGAGATTATTACGCTGATAATTCATGGTGGATATTCTATAATGTAAGAAGTGAATGGTACTACATTCAGTATGTAAAAATGGAAATAAAATTGCAGCATATTCTATTTGACAAATTTACAGGTACCTCTGAGTCATCATTTTATTCAGGCGATATTCTTCCAGACTTAGCAAAATCTATCACTGCTGGTGGTGGAGATAGTAATGCTGAAGCGGAGTGGTTATATGATTTCATGATTGGTGAATTGTTAGGGGAAATTCCATATATAGGAACTATCGCTAGCTTTTTATTCACACTTTATTCTGAATCAGTTCCCCAGGGCGATAGTTATACTGAAGGAACTACAAGTACTTCACGCTGGTGGAAGTATACATATAAAGATACTACTTACGATGATGAACTGGGATTATTTATTGTATGTCAACCGACTCAAGATATCCCTAAAGGTATCATCACTACATATTATAAAGATTATCATCGATTGTATATTACATACACTATAGGGGTTAAAACCAAGTTTATACATGACAGTTGGATGTGGGGACTTAAAATTGGACCGATTTTAAATGAATTCTCAGTTTCGAAATCGATTCAAATAGACTTCTGAAATACTAAATCCAATAATAAATCCTATTAACATCTTTTTTTTATATTATCAACTCACTATTCCAAAATTTTTTTAGATTATGTAAATTTGAATTAATTTATAGTTTATTCGAAATTCTAAGATTTTTGTTGAGAGATTAAAATGGAATTAGAAATATTTGGTGGGATAAATGAGATTGGTGGGAACAAAGTTTTCATAACAGCTGGAGATAAAAAATTTCTCTTTGATTTTGGGCTTTCTTTTAATGAAAGTAGTCAATATTTTTCAGAATTCCTGAGCCCTCGTAGGTTTAATGGAATTATAGATTATTTATACTTAGGATTAATTCCACCATTAAATAATTTCTATAGGAATGATTTTGTAGAGCCCTTTAAGACTATTCTAAAAAAAGATCCGTTCAAGATCCTTAACTCGAATGGAAATTTAATTGAAGCCGCGTTTCTTACTCATGCTCATATGGATCATTATAAATTTCTTGGCTTTTTAAAACAAAAAACGCCAATATATATGAACTGGATTTCAGAGACAATTATAGATTATCTATCTAATACCTCTCTGGATACTTTAATCCCAGAAATACTAAACTTTTATGAAGCTTTCAGACTGGTTCCAAAGAAAAGACAACCTAAAGAAGGAGAAATTCAATATAAGCGAGCAAAAAAACCAGATTATAAAGACAAAGACATTAAAAGAGAAATTAAGATAATGGATAAAGAAAAGCCTTATGTTTTCAAAACGACCAACGGGGAGGTTACTATTACACAATTTACAGTTGACCATTCAATACCAGGAGCTTGTGCTTATATAATAGAGCATGATGGCAGAAGTATTGTATATACTGGAGATTTTAGAAGACATGGGTTTCATAGTGATTGGGTCGATAAGTTTTTAGAGCATGCTCAGAAATCTAATCCAATTGCGATTATCACTGAAGGAACAAGAATACCAGAAATTAAGGATTTTAGAAGCGGAATATATAAAAGTGAAGACCAGACTGAAGGAGATGTGGAATTCCGGTCAAGAGATATGATAAGAAGGCATCCTGGACTGCTAATTGTAAATTTTCCAACAAGAAATCTTGATCGAATATTACTATACTATAATTTAACAAGAAAATATGATAGAATATTTGCTGTGACTCCAAAGACGTTCCTTTTAATTGATAGCTTTAGATCTAAATTAGATAATATGGAAGAGAAAGTGATTCAAGATTTTTATAATGATTATAACTTCCCTGAGTTTAGTGATGAATACTTCAAAATATATTTGCCAAGAAAAGGATGGGGAAGATTTGAGAATATGGATTATAAGGGATACCAGAAGTTAGTTTTTGACAACGTTGATTACATAACGTACAAAGACATACAAAAAGAACCTGATAGGTATCTTATTTATTTAGACTACTACATGCTAGGAGAATTAATTGATTTAAATCAAGAGCCAAATAGTGTAATATATATTAATTCCACAACTGATCCTTTTACAGAAGAAATGGAAATTAAAGAAGAAAAACTGGATGCTTGGTTAAAACGGTTCGGAATCTTGAAAACTGAAACAATTCATTCTTCAGGGCATTGTAATGTAGATGATCTTATAGATGCACTTCAAAAAATAAATGCGGACAATATAATCCCTATCCATACTGAACATCCAGAAACATTTGAAGAATTTGGTTTATCTGGAAAGATAATTTTTCCTGAAAAACGAGAAAAATATATGTTTTAAATAAAAATACTATGGTTAAATAAAATGAGTCAATTAAATTACTGCACTCCTAAAAGTGAGACTCCTAAAATTAAAAGTTTATTAAAACAATACCAACCACATGAGGAGACTATTTATTCTCTCGCAATTACACCAGATAGGAAATATATTATAACCGGATCTTTTGACAAAACTATAAAGGTTTGGGAGCTCGAGTCAGGTAATTCACTTCATACTCTTGAAGGCCATGAACAAGAAGTGACTGCTGTAAATATCTCTTCAGATGGAAGCAAAATTATCACAGGTTCGGAAGATAAGACTGTAAAGTTATGGAAATTGGATACGGGTAACATGCTAAGGAACTTTACAGGCCATAATGGTGCAATTTTTGGGATTGTGATGACCCCCAATGACAAATATATTATTAGTATTTCAGAAGATAAAACGGCTAAAATTTGGAATTGGTACAATAAAAGTCTGTTAAGGACATTAGAGGGCCATAATTTTAGTATTAACTCTGTTGATGTTTCTCCTGATGGCAAAACAATAGCAACGAGTGGTGAAAAAAGCATAAAAGTTTGGAGTTGGGGAAATAAAGAACCTTCCTTTTCTCTCGAAGG
>JBHLLI010000188.1:0-6872 GCA_048885765.1 Candidatus Hermodarchaeota archaeon | reverse complement strand
ACGTAATCTGTATGATATAATGCCGCAATAGGATTATTATCTGGTGTTTCTTCATCCAACAGTTCCCAATGAGATCCTTCTCCAGGACTCCAAGTATTCCATTCACCATCACCATTAGCTCTCAAGGTAACTTTTTCTAAATTCACATCATCAGAATCATATACATCAAGATTCTTAGGTTCATCTCCGATCATGTCACCTCTAAAATCATAACTTCCAAAATAAGACCCAATAGTCTCATTCGAGGCTGAGTCAGGTGCCCATGAGAAATATGCATCTGGATTCTTATTTAAAATTTGTATTTCTTGAGTTTTTTGATCTAAAGCCCCCTGATCGTCAATAACAGTAATAGTTACAGGAAAAACTCCCGCGTTAGTCCATTTATGAATAAACGAGCTTTGATTGCTAGTTTTTTGTGTTCCGTCAGCAAAATCATATATATACGTAAGTAATCCATCCTCCAAATCATGATTTGATTCATTCATATCAGTTACAGATACGTTAATATTCTCATCTTCAAATGCTTGAGTCAATAAAGATATGTTAAACTGAGGAGGATTGTTTATGATATTTATTACTTCACTATCAGTAAAGTCTGTAGGATTTAATCCGCCTGTAGTGGCATATAAAGTAACATTATATTTGCCCTCCATAGTATATTTATGAGTTATACTACTGTTTCCTTCTTCGTAAGCTAGACTTGTGATATTTCCATCTCCAAAATTTATCCACCCTGAATCAAAATTACCAATAATAGTCCAATTGAATAAGATCTTTTCACCAACATCCGCAGTGGTAGGGTTTGCATCAAGAGTTACTTCTAGATCTCCAGAAATCCCAAGTTTTGTGAAATCCGCTATAAGAATAATTGTTATTAAAGTAATGGCCAAAATCTGACTTGCTCTATGACTTTTTGACGTTTTTCCATTATATTTATTTTTTGTATTTAAAAATTTAATTTTTAATCACTTTTTTGTTTTTATTAAAATTTATTTTTAAATTTCAATGATCTAAAAAATTTTTGTCATTTTTTGTAAATATCATTGAGTTAATAGAGGATTAATCTAGTTTCATATAAAAGCTTTGCCTAGATTCAGTTCTGGTAAATGTGACCATTTATTAAATATGATTATTTACTAAATATTCATGTATACCAATTTTAAAGCAAAGATTTTTAATATCATCTTACAATATCTAGATTAATAATTATAATTTATCAATTTTTGATGTTTTCAATGTCAGAAATACAACAAAAAGACAATAATAATCAAAAAAAAGGGGGAGTCGAATGTTTCGAGAATCAGAGAAAAAGAAGCTTGAATTAATATTTTTTTTATTAATATTAGTTAATTTTATGATTATTTTTGAATTATTTGTTCCAAGAAACAGCTCCCCTCCCAAACTAAAATCTACCAATAACATCGACAATCTAGATATTGCAGTAAAGTTAGAGTGGAATAAAACAATAATTTGGGCTGAAAATAGTGAAGGAAGAGATCTTATAATTGATATAAATGATAATATCTACATCGTAGGAAATATATTCAATTCTGCTAAAGGCGTAAATGATATAATCATCATAAAATACAACAATTTAGGAGATAAAGTATGGAATAAAACATGGGGAGGTTATTCAGATGATTATGGCTTTGCTATAGATATCGATTCTTCAAATAATATTTATATTGTAGGGCAAACGAGGAGTTATGGAAATAATAGCTATAACATTTGTCTAATTAAATATGATTGTCTTGGAAATCATCTGTGGAATACAACTTGGGGAAAGGATGGCAATGATGCTGCTTATAGTATTACAGTAAGTAATGATAATTATATTTATGTTACAGGTTATACTGAATCAGACGGAGAGTATGCAAATTTAATCTTATTGAAATATAATGTTTTAGGTAATTTGGTGTGGAAACAACTTTGGGGAGGGATAGATACAGATATCGCAAATGATGTGGTCGTAGATTTACTTGGAAATATTTATATTACAGGTTATACTAGCAGCTTTGGAATAGAAACTAGCGATTTATTTTTAATTAAATTCAATAGTAGCGGAAATATTCAATGGAATTATACTTGGGGTGGTTTACTTCCAGATTCAGGAAATTCAGTAAAAATTGACTCCTTAAATAATATAATACTTGCAGGAAACACTCAAAATCTTGGTAAGGGTAGCAATGATATTATTTTATTGAAATTAAATTCTAATGGTGAACTAATATGGAATTATACATGGGGGGGAATAGGATATGAATATGGTTATTCAGTTGTCTTGGATTCAAAAGAAAACATATTTATCTCTGGATTTCTTGATAGCCGTGAAGGTAATGACAGAGATGTTTGTTTACTAAAATTTGATATGATGGGGAATTTAATCTGGAATCAATTTTGGGGTAAAGAATTTGATGCGATCTCTTATGATGTTGAAATTGACTCATATGACAATATTTTTATGACTGGAAAATTAGGGACATCAGAAAATTATAATAAACTCTTTTTAATTAATTATTCCTCACAACCCAGTGATTTTTACCTGAGTTCATTAGAAAATCTTCCAGACATAGATGGGAATATTACGTTAGTATGGACGACATCGTTAGATGCTGATAATTATAGTATGTTTCAATCTAATAACTATATTGATGATGTTAATGAAAATGTAACAAGATTGATTGAAGGATACGATAATAATACGTATAAAATTGAAAATTTAGGAGAAAGTATACATTATTTTAGAATTATAGCATATAATGAATATGGTTTTACTAGCTCAAATTGTCTTAAGATAAAAGTTCAATTTCCACCATCCTCATTCATTTTATTTAATTATACTCAAAAATATTGCTCAGATGGTTCTATAAATTTAACTTGGGCAAATTCTATTGGTGCTGATAATTATTCAGTCTTCATGAGTAATGATTTTATTAATGATGTTCAGAATGAAGGAACCCTTATCTCAAATCAAATAATATGCAACAATTATCAACTTGATAATTTAACAAATGGTGATTATTTCTTTGTGATTGCAGCAAAAAATGAAGTAGGGCAAGCAGAATCTAACTGCATTAAGGTAAAAGTAAGGCGAGCTCCTGTATCATTTCAATTAGCATCAAATGCAAATCAACCTGATTTAGATGGTAATTTTGAATTAGTTTGGAATAATTCTGAGTTTGCCCAAAATTACTCGATATATTATTCAAATTATTCAATATCTAAAATTAATAATAGGGTTATTACTTTATATGATGGCTTTACACCACCATTTTTATGGCCGAATTATAGATATCAAATCTCCAATTGGCAAAATGGAACATATTATTTTATGGTAGTAGCATATAATATGTATGGCAACTATAGTACAAATTGTCTGGAGATTAAAATAGATATACCGAGAGATCCTAATGAAAATCCCGTTGATAATAATAATAATTTTGAATTTAAACCAGAATTTTTGTTGCCATTTACATTAATAGGTTTACTAGTAACTCTTATAATCATAAGATATAAATTCAAGAAGGAATCTCATCAATAAATTAAATTCAAGTATTTTTTAACTTTTTTAACTTTCTATATGGAAAAAATTCATTTAATTATTGAAAAAGTAGGAATTTAACGACATATTAAATCTATCTTCAATACTTTAAACCATCACTCTTTTAATTTATTATAAACCACTACACCCTTGTTCTTTTTAATAAATTATTAATTAAAATTTTCACCTATCATTAAGACAAAGAAAAATGAGGATAATGGGTAGAAATTTATTTAATCCACTGGTTAATCTAAAAAAAGTATCTATTAAGAATAGAGTTAATGTTCTTTTTAAACAACTCTATAGTTTTGAGGAAAAAGCCACAAAGCAAGAGAGGATTATGTTTTTTATTCTTAAAGAGACTTATAATAATCGAACTGTGTTTCTTAAATCTATTATGAATAGATTATCTTGGAAAAAACCATGCTCCACTCAAGAAGCTCAAAACATTATAAAATGTTTAGAACGACAAGGTTTAATATTGATAATTAAAGCATGTCCAACATGTAGTACAGCATTTAACTATTTACCTAATTACTGTAAAAATTGTGGTTATAAAATTATCAAACAAATTATTTCATTTAAAGATAAACGCCTTAGACCTAGATATGCTATTGAAATAACCGAAAAAGGAAAAGAATTCGTGAATGAGTTAATTATAGCATATTATAATATTTACTCATTTTTTAATACATGGAGTAATTCTATAAATCATAAATCTACCAAAAATTTACAGAGTACTTCAAATTACTCTAATGCAATAAAGCAGGAAGTAAATTAAAAATAAGAATATACAAAAAAAAAATGTTTTGTCTATAGTTATAGGATTTTAATTTCTTCAATATCATGAAGAAAATGATTACTGAAAAACATTCCCCCTCTTTGGGTATTTATTCCTTGAGAATATTTATAAGTTTAATCTAAGAATATCTTTTTCGATTTTTCTTTAAATATTATCACCATTTATTAGCTTAAATGATTGAGAATAACGAAAGTCCTTCTAATTACTGTAGATATTGTGGTTGGAAATTTAATCGAGATATTATTCAAAGAATTAAAGAAAATAGGCAGACTGTCGTATGTGAAATCTGCGGAATAGAATTAAATAATTCCAGTATTACTCTCTCAGAAAGACTAAGAAACGAGAAAAATATTGGATTAATTAAGTCTATTATTAATAATCGAAAAAAGTTTTACTCAATTGTTAATAATATAAAGAAGTGCGTCACCCCTGAAAAGTATTCTGTAAGTATAATTTCTAGAGATGATGACTTTCCTAAAATCTTCAAAGAAAACTTAATAATTGTAATCTCACGCTTAATCTACTACTTTATAAAAGAATGGGAGCAAGAAAATGAAGTGAGCGTCCGCCGTGTTAGTCTGGAAAAGTCAATTCTTATTTACCTTATTAGGAAGATTAAGCCAATTCTTTATAAGCGAGTAAATGAGAACTATCTAAACAATTTATTTAAGATTACTGTGAAGGATTTTGAAAAATGGCTACGACTATTACAACAAAAGGTAGAATTAGATCAGGTTTATCAAACGTATTTTAAATATTTTTTAACGTGGTTAATAAAAGTCGTATTTAAATTAGTTTCTGATATGTGGGAAATGAAAAACCTTCCAAAATTGCAGGCTACAATTCTTAAGGATTTAAAGAAATATGATTTTGATTTAATAAAGAGAGTTCAAACCACCTCAAATTTAGAAATTGAATCTGAAAGTGAAGTGGATAAAACACCATCTGTCGATCTACATGACACTTTAAAGTTTTTAGAAGTATTCAGGAGAGAAGTAGAGAAAATAGTCCCTTCTAGTTTTTTAACTAGGCGTCAATTTGGAGCACCTTCTACATTATCCATCGCTACACTAAGTAGATTGATATATGGGGTTGATTATAGAATTCAGAAAAAAATTGTTAAACGAGTTAGGAAAAATCCATCTTATATAATAGCTTTAGACGATTTAAATCATTGGATCACAAGACTTAGGGTTGGTTTTGATATATATCTCATAGGATCACCAGATCATGCCATCAATTTAGTAAAGAATTATATTGACTTACACAAGAATGAGATTATCATTTCTAGAAATCCAGATATGCAATTGTATTTACATCATCCAAATATCAATGAAAATTATTTTAGTTTAATTGAAACAATCGAAAAGGCATATTGGCTTGGATTCTTCTTTGGTGATGGTTGGATTGTTAAGCGTGACAACAATAGTGATAGAATAATTATAGGAATCAAGTTAAGTGCGTCACCTAGATATTTGAAGTATAATTATTATCATCTTATCAGATGGTGCTCAAGAATAGGTTTGGATCCAAGTTATATTAACACGAAATATGAGATTGTTAAGAAGTATGGAGCTCCTAGATTAAGATTATCAATATCAATTAAATTTTCGAGTAAGAAAATGGCTAATGATTTATTTAATTGGGGATTCTTAGGAGGAAAGAAGACAGGTACAAGATGGCCTCTATTAGAGTGGTCCGTAGATAATAATCTCAAACCTTTGTTTGACCTAATTTTTATTTATGGTCTTTATGATGCTGAAGGACACACAGGGCAAGCCCGTATTAAACTAAGAAGTAAGGAGATCTTAGATGTAATAAAAGATAGATTTAATATTCCTTTTGAAGTTAAACTCTACAAAGATGGTGATTACTTTTTATCATTAACTCCTCAACTACTTAATTTAATGCAAGCTATTTATCCTAATGGTTTAGGTTATAAAAAAAAGACCTTCTTTGTACATAAATATAAAGAATTAATCTTCAATAGTGTCATGACACCTGAATTGTTAAAAGCATTGCTTCGCATATTGTCCATTGATAAAATAAGTACTATTTTTAAAGTAGATCAAGAAAGGATTGGCTACTTAATTGATTTTTGGGATATTGAAATGCAATAAAATGATTTGATTTGAAATGTTTGATTTAAAATATAAATTTTAAATTATAGGGTAGATTATTTCATAATGGACAAGTTGTGCAATGTCTGCAATTCCAAGCTGAATGAACCGCAAAATGCACATGGCGGAAATTGCCTGAATTGAGACATCATAATTATTATTATCCAATCTTGTGTTCCGTCGAAGCACTCCCCATAATGGTGGGTGCTTGTGGCAGTACTTTCTGTAGGGAAAGTATAAGTCCGTAATAACGAACCCGAACAGGGCCGGGAGGCAGCATTCGTAAGTTTAAGTGTTCACGCTTTATGGTAAGGGTGTGGAGGGGCATGAGATCTTATGGTCATAATAGTAGGATTGATATCGAGGTTCAGGTTTTTTAGTTGATTAATTCGTTCCTATCATTTACATT
>JBHLLI010000187.1:0-7103 GCA_048885765.1 Candidatus Hermodarchaeota archaeon | reverse complement strand
TTATGATAGGATAAAAACTTAAATACGATTGAATTAAAAGAAAAAAATTTATTATTATACATAATACAAAAAATATATTAGATAGAGATCATACAAAAAAGGCTCAGTGTATTCAATGAGTGTAAGAGAATCTTTAATAAAACATTTGACTTCTATTCTACGCGCTTCAGATGGTACTGTTTTGGTTGTTTTATGTGATCAAAATGGACTTTCAATAGCAAAAATAGGAAGAAAAAGTGATGTTGAATTAAATCCAAATCAGATTACAAGTTTGGCATCAGCAGCATTTTCTGCAAGTGAAGAAAATTGGGAGGATTTAAATATTAAGGATCAAGTCATATCTTTTTCATATTTTGATAAGGTATGTCTAGTAACTATTAGGATTAATGAAACTCTCTTAACTATTGTACATGATTATCATAAAGAATGGCCTATAGATGCAGATAATTTAGCTACAGCCATGTATTATCTTAAACAAAAGTTAGGCGAATTTTTCGGAAGTGGAGACGAATCTGAAAGGGAAATTGAAATATTTTGCGATAAAGTCCGAAGTGCTATTTATTTATTTGGCATGGGTTCAGAAGTTCCCTTTTCATCTTATAAACCTGAAATTGTTGATATATCTAATCCATTACCTTCCATAAGTAAAATTTTAAACTCTGTTCAAAACCCAATTTTTATTCGATATGGTTTAGTTAACCCTTCAGGTTTAACTTTAGACGCTAGAGAGATTAGTGGACAAGATCTACCCATATCGATTGAAGCTTTCTCTGCAAATGCAAATGTTGCGTTTCAAAAAATGAAGGAAGAATCCATAGGAAGTTCTTTGGGAGATCTTTTGTGCTATGTTGCGATTTCAGGAGAGAATTCTGATAATTTTTTTGGCTTAATAGCTTGTCCTTCAGGAAAAATTAATTTCTCTACTTACGATAATACTTCAAATGTTGAGATAATATCGTTCATTGGCTTATTTAAATTGACTTATGGTGGAATACCAGTTATTTGTGAATCAAGAAATATTATTAGTTCGATTTTACAGATATTAGGAGAAGAACAAACAACTGAGAATTTTATTAAATCTATAAATGTTCTTACTAGCCAAAAGTATGATTAAAAATTGTAAATTATTTTTGTATTTTCATGAACTACTTTTGCAGAATTAACCATGAATAGAACTAATTCAACAAGTGAATCACCAAAACTATTTTGTCTTAATTTTAGGGAATGTGATCCAAAGAAATGTACTGGTATTAAATTAAGTAGACTTAATCTAGTGATAATGATAAATAAGATTGAGAAAAATCTAAATAATTCGGTTATACTAAATCCATTTGCATCTAAAATATTATCTCATCATGATAGAAATAACGTTTTAAAATATGGATTAATTGTAATCGATTGCTCTTGGAATCAAATTATAAATTTGGCAAAATTGGAATATGTTAATGCACGTAAGCTACCATCATTAATAGCAGCAAATCCCACAAATTATGGTAAATGGGAAAAACTAAGTTCTGCTGAAGCCTTAGCCGCAGCATTATATATTACTGGTTTTACTGATACAGCAGATTTAATTCTCTCTAAATTTTCTTGGGGTATAACTTTCAAAGAGATAAATAAGATTTGAAAAAAAGAGAAAAAAATAAAAATCAAATTTTTAATTATTCTTCAGGACCTTTTGAAAGACCAGATGCTGCAATAACATCATCAATTTTAAGAATCATAGAAGAAACTTCAGTTGCTGACTGGACTGCTTGAGTTAAAACTGATAATGGTTCTAATACACCTAATTTGACCATATCATCAGGTTTACCTGTATCAATATTGATACCAAATGATTTACCTGCTTCAGTTTCATGTTTCGATCTTAATTCAACTATTAAGTCCACAGGATTATATCCTGCATTTTCCACTAAGGTTTTGGGAATTATTTCTAAGGCATTAGCATAAACTTCAATTGCTAATTGTTCTCTGCCTCCTATAGATCTGGCATATGCTCTCAACCGTTTTGCCAATTCAATTTCAGAAGCTCCACCACCAGGTAATATGTAAGGTAATTCAATTGCAGCTTTGACTACTGATAATGCGTCATTTAACATTCTTTCGGCCTCATCAACAACATGTTCAATTCCTGCTCGTATTAATATGCTAACTGCTTTTGGATCGGCGCATTCTGAGATGAAAATCATATTGTCATCTCCAATTTTTTTTTCTTCTACTTTTCCAGCCTTACCAAGATCAGATTCACCGATTTCGAAAATATTATTTATAATTTTTGCATTTGTGGCTCTCGCTAATTTCTCCATATCTGATCTCTTAACTCTTCGTACCGTCAGGATATCTTCTTTTGCTAGAAAGTTTTGTGCTTTATCATCAACTCCTTTTTGGCAAAAAACGACATTAGCACCAATTTCTTTCAATTTAGATACACGATTTTTAAGCATATTTGCCTCTTCTTCAAGAAATTTGTTAATTTGATCAGGTGTCTGGACTCTTATTTCTGCATCAAATTCTGTTTTTTCTACTTCTAATGAAGAACTTATTAAGGCAATCTTAGCATTTTTAATAGACTTTGGCATCATTGGATGAACTACTTCCTTGTCTACGATAATTCCGTCAATAATATTAGTATCTAAAAGGCTTTTTCCTTCTTTTTTGATTATTTGAATTTGATCTAAATCAACCATTATATTATTTCCACGTTCTTCTTTAATCTGACGCACAGCTTTAACTGCAATATCTGCAAAATGATTCTTTACACCAGCTATTAATTTGCTATTCATTGAAGTTTCTGCAACCTTCATTAGAGTGTCTGTATCGTTATATTCTATTTTTGTTGCTAAATCATGAAGTAATTCTTTACTTTTGATTAATGCTTTCCTATAACCTCTGAAGATAATTGTTGGATGAACTGATTGCTCCATTAATTCATCAGCAAGATTTAATAATTCACCTGAAATTATTACACTTGTTGTCGTTCCATCTCCGACCTTATCATCTTGAGTTTTAGCTACCTCTACTATCATTTTAGCCGCAGGATGTTCAACATCAATGGTGTCTAAAATTGTCGCACCGTCATTGGTTATTGTAACATCTCCTAGAGAATCAACTAGCATTTTGTCCATACCTTTAGGTCCTAATGTTGTTCTAACTGCTTCAGCAACTGCTTTAGCAGCAGCTATATTATTTTTTTGTGCATCTTTTCCACGTTTTCTTTCTGTTCCTTCTTTCAGTATAAGGATTGGAACACCGGATAATTGTGCCATCTTTTAATCACGTTTTAGATTGTTAATGAAAAATTCTTATTTATATAGATCTCTAAGTCATAAAATTAAAAAAGTTTACGAAAAAATATTTCAATGCTTATTTCTTAGCTTTTTTGAAATTTAGAGAGGTTTTTAAAATTGAAGAGTAATACAAAGATAAATTAATCAATCATGATCTCTATTTTATTTTTCTTAGGAATATCTCTGATATCATTCTCTATAAATTTAGTATTTTATAATTATAAGAGAAGGAGCTATTATTTAAATCGAATTAAGTTATTGATTTTTGGTATTATAATATGTTCTACTCTATCTTTAATTTCAAATTTACCTTTTTTTTTAAACACTAATTCCGATTCGTTTATTGACAAAGAACACGGATATTTTATCCCAACGATCATATTTAATCTTGCTAATATATTATATAGTGCTTCAGTTATTCTTTTTTTACTAAGTTTATTAAATGTAGACGAAAAGAACATTGATCTTGAAATACCCCCACAATTGAGTAATAAGAAAGGAGACATCCCTATAGGAAGAATTTTAAAAGGTAAAGCTAAAAAACAAAAGTTCTATTTAGCCTTAAGAGACCTTGAAAAGCATATGTTTATATGTGGAGCGACTGGTACAGGAAAAAGTAATTTTCTTCAGAATTTTCTAATAAATTTTACAAAAATTCACAAAATTCCCTTCTTTCTTGTTGAGTTCAAAGGAGAATATCACTTCCTACAAACTAAGATAGATGATATTCTCATTTTATGGCCTGGTGAAAATTTTTCCATCAATATTTTCAATCCAGGTGAAGTAAATCCAATAATACACGCAGAGAGAATTTTTGATATTTTAAAAAGTGGAAAATTCTTAGACGAGAACTCTGAATTTTCACCCCAGATGGAAAAGGTATTAGTTGAGATTTTAGTTAAAGTTTGTGAAAGCAAAGATTTTCAAAGTTGGAAAGGATTTGAATATTTTTGTCAGGAATACCTTAAAAAAAATAAGAATCGCATCCCAATGTTAAACCAGACTCTAATTAGTATTAAAAATAGAGTACGACGATTCTCAATTGGACCATTAAGAAAATTATTTGAAAGTAGAAATGAAATCCAAATAAATGATTTGTTTAAAAAGAATATATTACTTGATCTTAGCTCGATTATACGTCTAGGAGGTGAGAAAGAAGATGCTCTTTTCTTTCTAAATATGATTTTGAAATATCTATGGGACAGAAATTTAACTAAGGGGGCTTTAAATTTCAAGGGAATCCAACACATTACGATTATTGAAGATGCTCAATATTTTGCTCCTCAAGACTTAGTAAAAAAGAGCAAATTAACTACTTACTTAGAAGATATTGCATTGTTACAAAGAGGGACAGGAGAATGCTTAATAACCCTAGCTACGCGCCCTAATATAAGTAAAGAAATCTTAGCGAATAATGGTGTTGTTCTTACTTTCAAGAATCACATTGAAAAAGATATTATGTGTGATTTACTGAATATAAATATAGATAATAAAAATTTTCTATCAATTTTAGAAGAAGGCCAGTGTATTGTAAGAACAAACTCAATTAAAGAACCTTTCTTACTAAGTATTCCGTTAATTAAACATGAATCCTTGTCAATTTCGGAAATTAAAAATAATAACAATCAAATATTGAAGAAGGCTGAAAATGACAGTGTTCCAGATTCTAAAATAAAAATGAGAAAATTTCGAGATTACCTTCAAAAGAACATAGAGAGCTTAAAAAAGATTTTTTCAAAAAATTCTAAAGGAAAATCAGGAAAATCAGTAGTATCAGAACAAAAACTCTCTGAAGATCACTCAAAAACAGGATTTTACTCTAAATTAGAGAACAATAAACACCAAAATAATATCGAATTAGAATCATATAATAAGTTAGAAGATTATATAAATCGCCTTTATAGTCTACAAAAGAAAAAGGAATAATTTTAAGAGATCAAAATTCAATATACATATGGTATTAACTATTGGCATTATTGGCAAACCAAGTAGTGGAAAATCCACATTTTTAAATGCGGCGTGCTTAACACATGCAAAAGTAAGTGAGATACCATTTACAACAATAGAACCGAATATTGGAGTAGCATATCTAAAGACGAAGTGTGTGTGTAAGGATTTAAACGTAGTCGATAATCCAAAAAATTCTATATGTATTGATGGTTTACGTTTTGTACCAATTAATTTAATTGACGTTGCTGGGCTAGTACCAGATGCACATAAAGGCAAAGGTTTAGGTAATAAATTTCTAAATGACTTGGTCAGAGCCGATGTTCTTCTACATATAGTTGATATTACTGGGTCTCTTGATAAAACTGGAAAATTAGTATCTATTGGAGAGAATGATCCATATGAGGACATTGTATTTTTAGAAAATGAAATAAATTTATGGTTTAAAGAAATCATCGAACGAGAAGATTGGACTAAATTTACTAAGACTATATCGACAGAGAAAAGAAAAGTAGTTGAATCATTACATGATAGGTTGTCAGGAGTGAAGATCAATAAACAACAAATAATGGAAGCACTTAGAATTTCAAATTTGAAAGATCAAAATCCTGCTAATTGGACAGATGAGGCCCTCTTAGATTTTTCAAAAAACCTAAGGATGATTTCTAAACCGATTTTAATAGTAGCTAATAAAATTGATAAAGAGATTAGCGAAAGTAATTTAGAAAAGTTAAAAAAGAAGTATGATGCCCCCATTATCCCATGTAGTGCACTAGCAGAACATTTTTTAAGGAAATATCATGAAAGCAATGTAATTAATTATATTCCCGGTTCTAATGATTTTGAGATTCTAGATAAAAGTAAGTTGACCTCAAATGAATTAGAGATGCTTGAAAAAATAAAAAGTAAAATATTAACCACATATAAGAATACAGGGATTCAAAATGCTTTAAATTATGCCTCATTAACCATGGCCAATCAAATTTGTGTTTACCCTGTTTCAGATATTAATTCTTATTCAGATAATAAAGGAAATGTTTTACCAGATGTATTTTTAGTGGATAAAGGAACTCTTCTAAGAGATTTTGTAAGGGATAAAATCCATACCGAATTGGCAGATAATTTTATGTTTGGGATTGATGCTGTTACAAAAAAAAGACTTGGAGAAAATTATGAGTTAAAAGATGGAGATATAGTTAAAATAGTAACATCGAGAAGTAAATAAGCCAAACTTTAATCTTGTTTTGAAGTTAAGAGAATATAAGCAAGAATTATGATTAATAAGATGATTCCAAAAAAAATTAAGATGAATCTATATATATCTATAACCGTCTCATTAGCCGCTTGAAATAAGAAAAGAAGCATTAAAATTAATAACGGATAAATCTTCATACTTATGTTGAATATTTATTTAATAATTAAAAAATTTCTGATTTTAGTATTAATTCTTTTATAAAATGATGACAATAACAAAACAGTAAATGTTTTAGTTTTAACTTTCCGTTTTCTTAAAATATTCTAATATATTTAGCAGAAATAGAAAAAATGGACCTGACGGGAATTGAACCCGTGACCTCTTGAATGCAAGTCAAGCGTTAGAGGTTAGTACGAAACTGAACCAAACAATCTTCCACTGATCTACAGGCCCTTATTAACAATGTACTTTATTTATATTAGAAATTTCAATAATTAATATTTTTTACTTTTATCAACGAATTTAATGTGTTCAAACACAAAAAGAGTAATAAATAAAAGTTTATTAAGAACTACCCTAAGAAAAGTCTTTTTTAAGTAAATAATAAATAGGAGGTGATCCAGCCGCAGGTTCCCCTACGGCTACCTTGTTACGACTTCTCCCTCCTCGCATAC
>JBHLLI010000186.1:0-7142 GCA_048885765.1 Candidatus Hermodarchaeota archaeon | reverse complement strand
TTGAATTTTTGCGCTTTTAATAATATTTACATAATGCTATTTAAAAACTACATCCTAATCGAATTAGTAAAAAAAGTCTTAAAAAAATAGCAAAAATAAATTTAAAATCATGGCAATATTTTTTTAAATACTTAATTCTATTTGT
The DNA here is from genome assembly GCA_048885765.1 of Candidatus Hermodarchaeota archaeon. GTDB lineage: Archaea > Asgardarchaeota > Lokiarchaeia > Sigyniarchaeales > SOKP01 > Loki-b32. Next base: position 6,997 of record JBHLLI010000186.1, on the reverse strand, counting down.
CTAAAATTTTAATTTGTCTTACAGGTATTATTTTTTCTTGGTTCTTCAAGCTCTGAAGAACATATTTTCTAATTAAATTTTCTGCCCCACATTTCTTACAGAATTTTTCTTCCAATGTGATATTAGTCCCACACTTCGTACAATTATGATTCCAGTTTTTTAATCTAATCAATTTAAGTTTTCTACTCTTCTGAAAGGCCTCAATAATGCTAATAAAATCAATTGTGAATGCAATAATCATAATAGGGAGTAGAATTAATAATACAATTGTAATTACTAGTCTAATTTCATTATACCAAATAAATATCTCATTAAATCCCATAAGTATAAAAAATATTGAAGGAAATACTAAACTAATTCCCCTCTGCCTGAATTTATTGGTTGGATTTAGATAAACCCTTCTTAGTTTTCTCCTCCAATAATATAATACCAGTCTTATCATATATGCAATTAAACCCGCGAGTAATAAGTGGTCACAGAGAGTTGATATTGAAAATGCTAAAGGATTCCAAGGATCATAGAAAATATTTGTATCAAATGGAAAAAAAGGTTGCATATAAGAGTGTGTTGGAGCATCAAATAAAATATGGAGATAGATACCAGATATAGAAGCCATTAAGATTTTAATAAAAGATCTCTCTTGATCAAGTTTAAAAAACGACATAACAGGATTGAGTAGGTTCCTTGTCAAAAACATTATCCCGCTGAGAATAAGAGCAATCAAGGTACCTCCAAGAAAGCTATGAACAAAACCATGATGTGGGATGTTTAAACATAAAGAAAAAACAAAATAGGGTTCAAGGTCTACGATAACATTAGCTAAAAGAAACGTAGGTAAATCAAGAAACCTAAGAAAAAGTATCCCAAAAAATAATCCTGGACCTAGATGATAACGTGTGAGTGGCATGTAATTAAAAATATCTTTAATAAATACTTTTTCTAGGGTTCAAATGGTATAAATACCATATATTTTTTTTCTCTCTTTAAAAGGTTATTTTGGATCTGAAAATATGGTGAACATTTAATTTTTATTATATATGAAAAACTTAAGGGTTAACCAATAGTTATTGGAAATCCACAATATTTGCAATTTCCTTTAGAATCTAAGAAGGATTCTTTAAGACCCAAAATTTTTCTTCTTATAACTAGTTTAGAGCATTTAGGGCAATAAGTATTATCAAATTCAGTAGTAGGCATATTTCCAAGATACACATATTTTAAACCAACATCTTTTGCGATATCATAAGCGTTATATAAAGCTTCTATTGGTGTTGGCTCTGATAACTCATAATCAGTAGATTTATAATGAGGAAAGAATCGACTTATATGATATGGAGTAAATTCACCTAACTCATCATAAATTCTTTGAGCAATTTTTCTAACAATCTCATCTTTAGAATTAAAATCTTGTATTAACAGCGTAGTAATTTCAATATGTACACCTAAATCCTTAGCTAGTTTAGCATTCCTCCACACAAATTCTACATTAGCACCGCAATATTTCTCAACCATTGTAGAATCTCCTTTTATATCTATATTCATAGCATCGAGACCTGCTTCTACTAGGTCCCTCAAAATACTCTCAGTCATGTATCCATTTGAAACATAGGTGTTGTATAAATCCTTTTCTTTTGCTAACTTGAATACTTCCAAAGAATATTCAAACAGTAAAGTGGGTTCATTAAAGGATATTGATGTGCCTTCACATTTTTTATTTAACGCAATTCCAATTAGCTTTTTAGGAGATATTTCCTCGTCTGATGATGCAAACGGTCTAGCTTTCAAAGGAATTGTCTTTGATAAATGGTGGTTTTGACACCAAAAACAAGAAAAATTACACCCATATGTCCCTATAGTTATTGCTTTACTCCCAGGATAAAAATGGTAAAGAGGTTTTTTTTCAATAGGATTGAAGGATAAAGCAGGGATTAATCCATAAAGGATTGTATATATTTCCCCATCTTTATTAATTCTAGTATTGCAAAATCCAGTTTTACCATTTCCAATTTTGCATCTTCTTTCACATGTTAAACATTGTGAATAAATTTCATCAATTTTTTTCTGGTATTTAGCTTTCTTTAAGAATTTTGAATTCATTTAATTTCAAGATTAAATCTTCGCAATGTCTTTTAACACTTTGCCATTTTGTATTATTCCATAATCACAAAAAGAATTCGTTAATATCCTTTCAAAAATCCTGACCAATTCACCCAAGATTTTAGCAAAGTAGAGATTAATGACTCCCCCATGTGCAACAAATAAGATCTTCTTATTAAAGTATTTTGAATCAATTTCTTGAATTCTTTTTGAAAATCTTTCCATTGCATGATTCCCAGTTTCCCAATTATTAAAAGATCGATTCCGATTTTCAACACAAAGTTTCATAATCTTTAGGTATTCTTCTCTATTTTCCAAAAATCTTCCTTGATCTCTTACTATCTCATTTAAGTTTCTATCTCGAATTATATCTATATGAAGTTTTTTTGATAAAGGATAAGCCGTCTGATATGCTTTATCCTCATTTGAAGAAATGATAATCTCAACATCATTAAATAAATTTAATTTTGAAATGTTAAAGGCATCATTTCTACCTTTATTTGTGAGTTTCCAACGGGATATCTTTATATCCTTTTCAATTTGGGTTTCAGCGTGTCTTAAGAATATTAGAATGTTATTTGGCATAGATTCAATAATTTACCTTGTTTTTAGTATCTACTAAAGTTTCTATATTTTATGGTGCTATAATCAAAATTAATAAGTAAATTAGCATAAGATTTCCGAGGATTATTCCAATGTCTTTTAGTGATGTTCTCCCCAATAGATCAGTTCGAGGAGTTCTATATACATACATTATCCCTAAAGGAAAAAAAATTATCGGTAGGAATATAAAATACAGTGTAATTATAAATGATATTATCGAGATAGCCAATGAAATTATACATGCAACCAAAATTACAAGTCGTGACTTTTTAGGATTTAGTTTAGCTAAAGAATCTCCGTCTATCATTTCATGGACCATTTGTCCTGTAAATGCTACAGCTATTATGGATATCAATATTAGGGATTCATTTAACTCCATCGCCGGGAAAATATTTATGAAAACATCTCCCGCGTTAATTTTAATCATAAAATATGGTAAGATTATATGTGAAATACCAAGAATTATATGATTAATTATTACGAGTGATTTGAATAGACAATAAAATATTACCATAAATACTATAATTGCCAAATAAACTCCAAGTATAGGATTAGCTAATATAGTATTCATAAAACACATTGATCCGAGTAAAAAACTTGCTATAGCAAGAACTAGTATTTCTTTTCTGTTATATCCCTTAACTCTTTCCAGGGTTTCCTTTTCATTAGGATCTTTCATGTCTATTGCATCATTTAGGGTATTTCCTGTTATAGCGTAAAATCCAAAACCTGCTAATATCCATAAATTTGTAATAAGATCATATCCATTCAAATAAATACATAGTAAACAGGGAATAATAACAGAAAAAATATATTCTACTCGAAGAAGCTTAAATCCCTTGCTCATCTCAGAAGACCTCTTTCAAAATTAAAACTACAAGTTAAATTGTAATATTGTTAAAGCAATTTAAGTTTTTTTTTGCCTTTATTGATCTAATGGGATAAAATATATTATTCAATAAATACAAAAAATATAGTATAAAAAATCATTTAAAATCTATTGAGTTTTTGCTATTTAAAATCTCTTAATCCAAATTTGAATTTCTCAGAATGAAAACAATAATAACTAAATGATTGCTTCCACCTTTTTTCTTCTCGCTTTTTATCAATAGGATCAAGAGGTTCCTTTTTTATTATGATTGTTTCAATTTCTTTTTCTTCTGCTTCCTCAATTCTAATAATACAATATAATAAAATATCAATTCTAAAGAACTAATATTTGCAGAATCTTTCAAAGTAGATATAATATTTTCTTCAATTGTTGCCATTTTCTACATTCCTCCATTATTTTTTTTAATATGATATAAATACAAATATTTCTTTCCTTGGCTTCCATATGGAGAAATCGCAAGTCTTGATTTAGAATGATTTTTTTCGTCTACAAATTCTTTCAATATAACATCTATCTTTTCTATTTTTGGTGTCATTTTTCTTTCCTCCATTTTTTTATTTTTTTATATAATAAACAATTTAAAGTATTAATTAATGTTGTGTATAAAAAATTAAAGGAAGAGAAAAAAGTTTAAACAGATTTAAATACAAATTAATTTAATATATTAATTATGGAGAGAGTTTTTAGAAAACTTCAGAAAATAAGTGGCTCATTTTTTGTGAGTTTACCTAAAAAGTGGGTTGAAAATTTTAATTTAGGAAGCAAATCGCCAGTAGCTATAAATGTACATAGTGATGGATCCTTAACTATATCACCAAAACATGAACAAGAAGATTTAGGTCTAAAAGAGGAACTTACACTTCATTCAAGTCCATTTATTAGTAGAGAAATTGTAAAACACTGTCTATCAGGTCAAACGAATATAGTAGTAATCTCTGATAAAGAGATTGATAAAGAACTAAGAAGTGAAATAAGATGGTTAGTAAATGGCCTTCCTAATACAGAAATAATTGAAGAACAACAACAGAGAGTAGTGATTCAAAATTTTGGCTATAAAAAAATTCCTACAAAAAAATTAATTCAACGCTTATTATATTTGGTTGCTGATATGTTAGAAAATTTAATAGAAGACCGGATAGATGATTTGAAATATAATTTTGATCAGCTAAGAAAATTTTACTTTATATTGGTAACACATATAAGAACTTATCTCAGAACTGGAATATATGTTTCAGAAGATACAGATTTTACTCCACTCGAAGCTATGGATTATCGTATGTTCTGCGAAAAAATTGAAGAAATCGGTAAAATTTTGAGAAATATGCAAGTAAATGAGAAAGTTAAAGAATTCTTCTTAGAGATAAACAAATATTTTAATGATGTAATGAATGCTTATTTAAAAAAAGATTTTGTCTTAGCCCATAAAGCTTGGTTGAAAAAAGATAAATTAGTAGAAAGAGCATTTTCTTTATTGGATAAGTTAAATTATGAAGATAAAGACAAGGTAAAAAACATGATAAGAATTGCAGAGAAATGTAAAGATATGGCTGCTTTTATATAATATTTAATTATTTTGTGCTTTGGATAAAACGTTTTTCTTTTTTTTGCTTCTGTTCCCATTTTTTGCGTTCTAAACGTAATTTAAATAAATCTACATCTTTATAAATCAAACCTTCTTCTTTTGCTGGAATTGTTCTTTCAGTATGATCTTTCTCAGGTGTATAAATTAGTGAATCACCAAATTCAGCAACATTAGCGAAGAAACAGTAAGCATATATAGATCGACGAGCATCAAAATGAGTAGCATTAAAATCAGCAGTTACAGGTGTAAAAGCAGGATTTAATATAATATCTACAGCTGGTTCGAAATTTTTTAACTCTACTCTTAAATCCATATCTAAAAAATCTCGGCAAATTGTTATAGCGATTCTTCCATATTCTGTATTGCAAATGATTGTTTTTCGGGGGAAACTACTAACATCAATCATCTCATTTACATATTTCTTGCCTAAGCGAATTGAAGCAGGAATATGCTTTTCCTGTTCCCAAAGAATACCATCCGGACTAAAGACTATAGAAATATTTCTCTTAGTTTCTTGATCGTGAAAAGATCCAGGCACAATATACATTTTATACAATTTAGCATATTTAGAAATTAACTCTAACATTTCAGGATAATTTAGATCGATTGTCATTTCTGGAAATAATAAAATATTAACTTCATTTTCATTAGCAAATTCAATCATTTTTTTGACTTTAAGAGCTGTTTCTTCAATCTTTTCTTTCTTAAGGCTTATTAAACCAGTGGGTTTAAATTCAAAAAATTCGGTAACAAAATTCTCAGATTCACTTAAACCGATCTGAGCAATTGCTACTCTACATTTACTTTTTTGAATTTTAGCATACTCTTTGAATAAATCTCTATAAATTAATTCATACTTTTTTTTTCCTACTATTTTATCAGCTAATCTAGTTTCTTCTTCTGTAAATTGACGAATTTCACTTAATTTTGAAGATGAACTAGTTTCTAATGAACATGCTGGTGCTATGATACCTAATGTACTGCTAGATATAGACGGTTTTTTTATAGTATTTAAGGCTGAAACAATAATTTTATCTTCTGTTTTTAAAGATTCAAGTCGTTCTAACACTTCCTTCTGCTTATGTTCATAACCAGCTTTCTCAAAAAGCTCTGATGCCGATTTTAAAAGTTCAGATGCAAGTTCTAATAGATTCTTTTTTTTTTCAAGACTCATTTCCATATCAGATTTGATAATGTGCCAAGTCGCATCAAAGTATGTTGAAGTTGCTAATGCCCAATCTGCTCCACTTACCAAACTTCCTTTTCTATAAGAAGATGCCGCGTCTCTGAGGAGTATCTTAACTTTTGGGTATAATTCTTCTTTAGATTCCATTTCAAGAGATTTATCAAATTTACATCCTAATTCTAAAGCCTTACAAAAAGAGGAATTACCTGATGCGAGTAGTTTTAATTTACTATCAATAAAAATCCCACTAGCATCTTTGAATAGGTCTGAGGCTTGTGCAAATCTTAATACATCTTCATATTTTTCTGCTAGTGCCATAGTTTCCCATGCTTGACAAAGGAAATAAATAGCCTTAAGCTCATCTCTCTCACTTTCTATTTTAAATACTTCACATAGATTTTTAAATATAGAAGCAGCTGTCGCAAAATTTTCAGCGGCTGCTAGGTTATCTCCTTGTTTTTCTAATATTCTTGCTTTTTCAAGATTAATTCTTGCGGAGCAATAGTCCATTCTTACTCTAGCTACTTTAGTGAGTTTTTTAATCCTTTTAGTTTCTAATTTCTCTTTAGTTTTATTAAGTGCTGATTCTAATATTGTAATTGCTTCATAAAAATTCATTTTGGTTTGTTTATATTGA
>JBHLLI010000185.1:0-7329 GCA_048885765.1 Candidatus Hermodarchaeota archaeon | reverse complement strand
ATTGTCGTAGTTTCATTAAATTTGTTTAAATAGGTGAATTTTATAATATGTTTTTCAACAATGGCATTAAGGACTTTTTCAATCGTTTCATTCTTTTGAAAATAGTAAATACCTCCCTGATTATCCTTAATTGTAAAAAATTTCAGATCATAAAATTCCTCATCGACAATTTTCATTATTAAAAAATCTAATTTCTTTACATCTAATTTATATCTTTTTGAAAATTCCTCAACTGAAAGAAATTCGGGATAATTACTTGGATGGTTAATTGAGAGGAATAATAAAATTTTGTTAAATTCCTCATCTGTTACCATCGCCTCTACTTTAGTGTATGAAAACTTCAAAATATGATCCAAATACCGATATTTTAATTCATCGTCCTCAATCTTATGTTTCTTGAAAAATAATCTTGTTTTATCTGTAATTTCTTCAATTCTTTTGCTCTCTTGCTCCAAAATAGATTGACGGTCCAGATCATAAGATTTTAAAACTCTTAAATATTCAGTCTTTCCCATTGGTGTTATAATATACTCTTTATTATCTCTAGCAATAAATCCATCATCTAAAAGTGAATTTAACGTGTTAGATAATGAAGATTGATTAATTGAAAGTGGTTCTTGTTTAAAATCCGACCATTTGCAAGAGTAATTATTATAAAGCATCCATAAAATCCAATGATCATAATTCCTGTATTTTCTTATTGCTTTTGGGGGATATTTTAATCTCCTTGTTCCTAATTTTCTATCATATACTAACTCACTAAATCTATCTCTCCCCTGCGCAGTAATGACATATTTCCCTTTTTCAGGTTTTTCAATATAATCTTTGTTCATCAATTTGTTAAGATTTCCTGATAACGTTGAAGGACTAATTTCCGCTTCAAAATCAGCCCACTCACAAACATCATTATTAGTAAGCATCCAAAGTATAACATATTCATAATCAGTTTTTCCCATCACAGGGTTTAATATCTCTCCAGGAGGATAAATTATTCCTTCTGTTCTACTCATTAGAAACTCAACTTAATAAGATCTTATTTAGTTATTTATATATTAGTTCATCTTCCTTTTAAGCTTTTCACTTCAGACTAAATTATGAACTTCAAGTGAAGTCCGAAGCAAGAAACTATAAATTGGAGTGCAGTCTACATAATTATAGTAAAAATAGAAAAAAAAGTGTTGAAGCAAAATAGTTAAAGTAATAAAAACCGCGATTTGATGTTGGAGGTTATAAAAAATGAGCTTAAAACAGATTGAGAAGAAGACGAGATTAATAATTATAACGAACGATCTTGGAAAATCTCATTCAAGATATGTTTCTTATTAAAAACCTTTTTTTTCCTATTAAATCAAAATGGAGTGTGAAAAATTTGGCCAAAATAATAATAAATTGTAGAAAATGTGGAAAAGAGATAAGACTGGACTTGGAAGACACGACAGCGCTTTGTAGAAAATGTCGGAAGAATCCATTAGTCCATAATGCAAAAACAACAAGATTTTTTGATTTTTAAAGAAATAGAATAATCAAGTAAAAATATAAATATAATCCAAAAAAAAGAAAAAAGAGAGGGATAAACATGCCAAAAAGAATTAGAGTTCCCTGTATGAAATGTGGTAAAGAGATAAAGTTAGATTTTACCGAGTCAAGGGCAGTTTGCAGGCACTGTGGGCGGTAAAATTAGATAGAATTATTAAATTTATCAAAATAAATATTTTTTTAATATTTTCACGCGTATTTTCTTTTCCATTCCATAGTTAAGGGGTGAGACTTTTACTCACCCTTTAATCTAATGAACTTTAATCATAAACTTTTCCATTACCAAATTAATTTTTATTCTTTGTTTCTTCATGGTTTTCAACGTCGTGGTTCATTGAGAATTTATAGAGTGTTATAGAATGTAAGTAGAGTTTTTATAATACGTAATTTAAAAACTCTGGTGCTAACAAATAATGTTCCACCTTTATCGAAAGTTCCATGGAGGTATTGGATGCTCAATTATAAAGATTACTATAGCTCATCAATTAATTAATCATCTTACAGATGATATTGATTTTTAGAAAAAAAATAGGTAAAAGGGCTCCTAATTTCAATACAAATATTAAAATAGTGAATTATCGTATAATTTATTATCCAATTTTGGAAAAAATTATGAGCGAAATTTAAATGAAAAATTTGAATAACAAATATAAAACAATAGTTATTCTAATTCTAATCATCCTCATTTCAAGTACTATTACACTATTACCTAATTTTACCAATAAATTAAGCGTAGATGACGGTAAAGAGAACAATTTAAACAGAAATAACTTAAAAGTTAAAGATTCAGATTGGTATGGGTATGTAATAAATCTTTATAATGGCAGTGGAATGCTTCGAGAACCATTCACACTTGAGCAAAATGAGATAATAGAAAACATTACTTCAACATACATTTTAAGAGAACAGGGAAAGTTCATTGATTCTTCTAGGTATGATTTTTCATATTGGCAGAGATGGTGGATTCATAATGTTGTAAGATTGCTTTACAAAGATCTTTATATTACCGGACGATATAGAGAAGGAATGGATAAGATTAATGATATAACGTTAGTTACAATGAATTTGATGAATCTTACATACTCAATCGAGCAGAGTGAATTGGCATATAAAGAACTTATGCATTCTATCTCAGGGTTATCTCCTGATCATATAAGCTCTCCAGACGTGTATAATGACGATAAACTAAAGGTAACAGTCAAAACATATATAAATGATATTTTCACTACGTGGTATTCAACTGTAGTATGGGCAGGAGTAGCTGAATGGCCACCAGGTAAAACCAATCCCCCTATTCCTCATCATTACTTTTACTATAAATATATTAAGAAAGATATAAGAGGAATTGGATATAAATCGTTAGTAGTCGAAGACACTACATTTGAAGATTATACTGGATCGATGACAAACTTGGTATATGCAGTATATATAAAAATTTGGTGGGCAGATTGGTTATTCTCTGGATGGAGGTGGCTTTCTTTTATCAAAAAATATGGTGATGATGATACTACAGGCCCTCAATTTATAAGTATTCAATCGAAATTTGAATCAGAAAGTACATATCGCATTCCAGATCAACCAGTATACATTTTTAAAAATGAAGGGGGATTTCCAATTGATGAAGTAGACCAAAATATTGACGTAGCCCTCTCCTTTACTGATCCTGAAGGAATCAATCAATATAGATACCGGTATCGGTTAATGGATAAGAATCATGTCCCTTTATATACAAGTCCTAATTTATATCATTCCGAGATTAATGCTGGAAATGAAATTATAGTACCCAATAACGATCAAACAATTAATTCGGTAGACGTCAAAGGATGGAAATCATTCATTCAATCTGGTCTTAATACAATTGAATTACAATGTGCTGCCATGGATAATGATAATGATCGAGCTAATGATGGAGCTTGGTCTACTACAACCAATTGGAAAAAAATTGCAAAAGTTGTTGAATATGAAATAATTGTCGATGATTTTATCATAGAGTATGAATATGAACCCCCTACTTTAGGGGCATATAATCCTTATAAAGGAGAAGATGTGCAATTTGGTATTAAATTAGTTAATGGATTCGATCAAGCAGTATTCATTGAGACCATCAGCTATGCAGTGATCAGTTTACAAAATCCTAGCGATATGATTTACTATCAATTTGACATGAACAACTTAATTGTCAATCCCCAAGTTCAAGAAGGGACGATCTCCCCATTTTCAATGATACAAGCATTACTAGATATATTTCGAAATGAATACGGTGATTATCAAGTTTCAATAATAGTAGATTGTATCCTTGGCTGGCAACAATTCCAGATAACCTATACCGAACTTTTCAGTGTTATATCCCCTGAGCAACCACTTGTTAATTATTATTTTGGTGACATTGAAGTTGATACCATAGACTTTGAAGAAGCATTAATGATGTATTACAAAGACGATATTAGTAACCAAAATAATGAGATTAGATGGAGGATTAGCGTAGAAAATCGTGCACGCTTGACGCTGAAATTAACAAGAAATCTTGAATTTTATCTAAGTCATTCTTTGGGAAAGAATAATGATAAATTAAAGATTGAGGGGAATAATGATATATATGTTCAAATTACTCCTTGCACGACTACAAATTATGATTTTGAAATAAAAATTAAAGATCCCTCGGTGTTTGGTCCCGGTTTTTCTTTTCCTGGGGAAAATTTATTGCAATTGTGGGATATAGCGAATTTTTTTGCCGATTGTAATGAGCTCAGCAACGCATTACAAAATATTCAAACAGTCGATGGTTTGGGAGGAAAAATATTCAAGGGAGTGGGTAAATTTCTTGGCGTAGTGAACATTTTTATAGATACATATGAATTTTTTTATGATGTTGTAAATTTAGACATGTATAACATGTTTAATGTTGAATTTTCTGATGGAACTCCTTTTGGATGTGATTTTTATGATAATACAGTTCCCATCTTTGAAGATTTATATCTTGGATTCATAAACCCTTCTGATATCTCCTTTGACATTTTTTCTACAATTAGCACATCTCAGTTCAATGAACTTATTACCTCATTTATTTTGCAAGCTGCAATAATCGGATTGGATATCACAAGTGCAGTTGCCGCATTTTATTCTTTCGCAGATCCGATAACGGGACCAATAATTGCCATATCATGTTTCATAACTTCATTAATATTAAAGGATCAGCGAAATCAAGCGAAGCAAAGGTGTGACGATCCTCAATCCCCTTCTGGAAATTATACTGAACACGTGATTAGAGAATATGACGAAGTTACATTACCCTATGAAATTGAGCAATATCCAAGATATTCACAAATTGTGTATGATGCCTTAAGTGCAGCCTCAAACTTAGAGATTGAAAATAATATCCAACAAGAAGTTAGAAATCGAATGAATGCTGCTAAAGAAGATAATGCTCTATTTTGGACACTCTTTCAAATGGATGATTTAAAGGAAAGCATAAACTTGGAGGAGAATCAACTTATGGATCTGATTCAGGCAGTTAATAAATTATCGCATCTTTCACATGAAGATTTGATGAATATGGGCATTACTAATCAAGATTTTCTCTTTGTTGAGAGCGAGGTTGAAATTAATGGTCTACCCTCAGATGTAATTGCCATACTTAATGGATCTGAATTTGAATTATCTGAATTAACTAATCATGTAAGCAATATATCGGAATACCAACTTTTTAACGAGGAAGACCCTGATAACCAATCTTATGAAGAATATTTTGAACAGAATATAATAGAAGCAGATTTACTTAAAAATACCATTGCTAACAATTTGATTAATTTGGAAGAAGGTATTACAAATCTATATGTCAATTATAGCTTGAACCTTGAAGAAGAAGTACCAGAACAACTTTCTTTAGAAGATATTGAAATTATGGAATCTCTAATGGTTAATATAAATGAAATGGTAGATCTAAAACAATGGAACACTGTGATTGTTTTATGCGATGATTTATTGGCTATAATAAATCAAATGATGATCAAAATTTTAAATACGACAGATAGTATACTTCTTTCATATAAGAATTTTGCCGAATCTACAAAAAACGAAGCGATTGAAAATAATATAAAGCATCTAACAGTTTTCAGTCATGCCTTTAATGAATGCATGGACATCGAACCCTTGATGCTACAAAAAGTACCAATATACCTTCAATTATGGAACTATAGTTTTTCGAATATAATTGGGCTAGAAGTGAGGAATCTCAATGGCAGTCATCGGTTCCTTGATCAATTTGGAAATGAGATTAACCAAATCACTATATCGCCTGAAAGCGTTTTTAAAATCTTCCTTGAATTTTCCTTAAACATTCCAGATAATTATGGAGACCAAACCTTTGAAGTGTTATTCATTGATAATGAAAACGAACTTACCTACTATCGCTCCATTTCGATCACTTTACATGAAGATAATGATGTAACACCACCAGTTATATTGATCAAATATGTTGGTGGCGATTACACGGATGCGAATCCTGGAAAATGGGACTTATTTGCTTATGATAGAGAAAGTGGAATTAATTCAAATTCGATTCTTGTTTACATTGATGGATTACTAGTTGGAAATTCACTGGGACAGTACGAGATTGACAACACATTAGGATTCCATTCAATCGAAGTTGAAATATGGAATGATGATCAAAATAATCCTGAATTCAACAATGCATCAGCATCAACAACTATTAATGATGACGATACTAAAGCGCCCATGATTTCTCTGTTCTATACCGGAGAAGGATTGGATAATGATCCTGGTTCTTTTTCTTGGGAGATAACCGATCTTGATGATAATATAGGTGGAGATCATGATGAGAGTTTCTCCAATATCGATATTCGAATTTTTTACATATCTTCAGAAGGATTAGAAGACCAAGTTTTTACACCTACACCTGTTAATATTGGAACATGGAATTTACCACCTTATCTAGGAACTTACACTATTATTATTTCTGCTACTGACAATGATGATGATCGTACATTGTTTATAGACTCTCTTACTACTGAAATAGAAAAAACACAAGACATAAATGATGATGATGTAGATCCACCAGAACTTTCCAATTTAGAAATAGAGGCAGGTTTATTTGAGATAAATATAAGCCTAACTGCTATTGATGAGAGTGGCATAAAAGCGATAAAAATTTTAATTAATGGAGAAACTGCTGACCCTATAGAACAAATTCAAAATGAAAATTATTACTTTTTTACTGTATTGAATCAATGGCTTTTTGAAAGAGGAGACTCAGAAGTAGAAATTATCGTAGAAGATAATGATAGTGATCGCTTTGCTGATTCGCTAGTCTCATCTATTTGTGGTAGTTTTAAAAATCTATTATATCAAATGTATGAATATGTAGATTGGCAATTGACAGAATTAAAGATATACTTAGAAAATGCTTTGGATTTCAGATGGAAGAGATGTTTAATTCATAAACTAACAAAGGCTCAAGAAAATCTAGGGGAAGCGTTTGATTTGATTCAAACTAACAATATTATTCAAGGATTGTGCTATAATTTTATTGCGAAAATATTTCTAAGAATTACTGAAATAAAAACTGAATTATTAAATAGAAAAAACTGGATTCCTGATGAAACAGCAGATCACATAATCACAGCTTTACACAGCATAAGGAATAATATAGTCATATTAATGGGGGCTTCTACCGGCTCAGAATTAGCATATGAAATAGCTTATCTTGAAGTAGATTTGCTTAATCTGAATGATTATATCGAAGAAGAATTACCGTACTGTGTAGGAAAGTATTTA
>JBHLLI010000184.1:0-7440 GCA_048885765.1 Candidatus Hermodarchaeota archaeon | reverse complement strand
ATATGCGCTCGTTGTGTAGTGGCTATCATCCAGGACTTCCAATTCTGGGACCCGGGTTCAATTCCCGGCGGGCGCATACTTTATAACAATATTAAATCCTATAATGTTGAATAATAAGATCGTGAAAGGATGGTTTCACGAATTTTAACTCTTTTATTGAAGAACTAACATATTTAAAATATATCTAAATACAAACAGTTAAATGTACAGATTTGTATGTTACTGTTGAAAAAACGCCAAATAAATACACTCCATTTCCATATTAGATCACTTCAATATTGTATTAATACGGCGTTTTTTCCTCTTTCTTATGAAATTCTTGTTTACTCATTAATCTTAAATTTTTTCTTTTATTATTGACCTATACTGAAAAATCAATCAATATAATGGTTAATTACACCTATAAAGAGTTTAAATCAGTTTTAAATAAGTTAAAATATCCCGATTCATGGTTTTGGTCTCGTTATACTTTAAACACCTATTCTGGGTGTGCTCATGCTTGTATTTACTGTGATGCACGAAGTCAGAGATATTACTTAGAAGATTTCGAAAATGAAGTAATAATTAAGACAAATTTTGAAAAAAAACTAGATCAACGGTTAAAAAGAGCTCGTTCCTTAGTACCCGATGTGATAGCCCCCGGTGGAGTCAATGATGCCTATCAACCAATTGAAAAAAAAATTGAACTTACCCGAAAAGTCTTTCAAGTAATTGCTAAACATAAATACCCCATTAATATAGCTACCAAATCTAAATTGGTGACTCGAGATATTGATATTCTTGAAAAAATAGCAACTGACACATGGTGTGCTGTAGGATTCTCAATAACTACTACTGATGAAGAAATAGCAAAATTTTTAGAGCCTAATTCCTCAAAGCCTTCTGAAAGGCTTAATGCGCTTAAATATATAAAAAAACAAGCTCCAATTATTCAAGTAGGAACATATTTTATCCCAATTATTCCATATCTTACTGATAATGACGAAAATTTAGAGGATGTTATCAAAAAATCCAAGGACGCAGGAGCAGATTTTGTCTTATTCTCTCCAGGTTTAACCCTACGAGACTCACAAGCTCAATTTTTTATTAATAAAATGAAAAAAAGCAACTATGCTAATGTAATTAAGCCTATTTTGAATTTATATAAGGGAGAGATACAACCACCAGCTAATTACTTCCAAAAAATAAATACTAAAGTATGGAAATTATGTCAAAAGTATGAAATTAATGTTCGTATAAAAAGATGGATACCCTCAGATTATCGTAAATGGAATTATAGAATTGCAGAATTACTCTTAAATAAGGATTATATTGATGCTTTGACTACAGGAAAATCAAATAGAATGATGATGTGGGCGGGGCTGAATCTTAATAATCTTGAAGAGTCTATTTTAGACGTTTATAAGAGAGGAGATTTACACACTTTAAAAAATTTTAATTCAAAAGTAATTGATTTTATCAAACCTTATTTAAATAAAAGTAAAGAACTAAAACAAAAAAAAGGGTTAGAAAAATTTCTATGATAAGCAAAATAACCCAAGAAATTATCAAAGAACTAAAAAGAATTGCTCCTAAATTGACTTCTGAGCAAATAACAAGAAGAAATAAAATTATTAATTCCAGCAATCCAAATTTCGTTGGTTATGGACATAAGATTTCAGATATAGAAAAAATTACAAAAGCGATTTATGTTAAATTTCAATGCAATTATAAAGATTCTATTGAAGTTTTTAAATACCTTGTCAAATCAAATGTTCATGAAGAAAAATTTGGAGCAATCTTCTTTCTGAACCACTTCAAAGTTCATTTTAATGAAGAGATAATAAAAATCTTTGAAGATGCATTTTCTAAATATTGTGATACGTGGGCTTTTTGTGATACTAGCTGCATTAGAGTCATTGGGCCTTATCTTGGCAAAAGTAATAATCACGCATTAGCCAAACGTACTGTTAATAATTGGTCCAATTCTGAATATTTATGGGTTAAACGAGCTTCGATTGTAATTCTAATAAAAATTATAATGATCCGAAAAGAGTTTAATAATGATTATGTTTACAACTATATTGAAAAAATGCGTAGACATCATGAGATTTATATTCAGAAAGGACTGGGATGGCTCTTAAAAACATGCTCAAAATATGAACCAGATTCGATTTTGAAATATCTAATGAAAAATAAATTAAAACTCACTCGTTTAGTCCTTAGGTATGGAAGTGAAAAATTGCCGAAAGAAAAGAGGAAACTTCTTTTTGATTAACTTATCTAAACACTTATGTATTTATGTCGAAAATGTTATAAGGAAAATATCGTTTAATAAAAACTAACTTTATAACTTCTTGAGAAAATTAAATGAAACCAATTCTTAGTTTAGATAAAAAAAAAGTAATAACTTTAGCAATCATATTCTCTTTCTTAGGGATAAGTAAGGTGATTATTAATAATTCTCAAGAAAATAGGGATAATGGTTTGGAAATTAATGATAATAATTATTTTGTTAAGCAAAATTTAATAACATCCAAAATATCTGGAAGAATATATATCAATAACAATTGGACTGCTGCCGAAGCTGATGGAATATGTACAGGCAATGGTACTTATTCTAATCCATATATTATTGAAGATTTAATAATAGATGGCGGAGGTCATGGAACTTGTATTTGGATAGAGAATTCTAATGTATATTTTAAAATCAAAAATTGCACTCTTTTAAATTCTGGAAGTTATGGTGATGATTCAGGAATTTTTTTATCATCTGTTAATAATTCTATAATAATTAATAACACATGTTTAAATAATCACTATGGGATTTACCTATATAGTAGCTTTTATAACTCTATTGTAAATAATAAAGCAACCTATAATCGGGATGGAATTTTTTTAAACGGTGGTGCTTTTAATAACGTTTCACAAAATAATGTGAAGAATAGTGAATATTATGGTATCAGTTCTTTTTCTAATGGATATAATACAATTTCAAAAAATTTACTAACCAATAATTTTTATGGGATAGAACTAGATTTAAGTCATGGCAACAGAATTTCACGAAATACTCTAAATAGCAACAATGACAGAGCAATTAGTTTATACTATGTAGAGAATAATTCTGTCTTTGAGAATGATATAGTAAATAGTAATTATGGTATATTTTCATTTCATAGTAAGAATAGCACAATTTCTAATAATACTATAAATAGCAATAATAGAGCTGTATTTTTGAGGTTTTCTCATAATGATAATATTTCTGAAAATACCATAAATGACAATACTTACGCACTATTTTTACAAGATAGTGAGAATACTACTATTTCAAGTAATTTACTCAATAAATGTGGAATTTTCATATATGGTTCATTAAATGTACTAAGATCCTATGATTTTGATACTAATAATCTAATCAATGGAAAACCTTTATATTATTTTGCAGATAAATTGAATTTGGAACCAAATGATTTTTTTAATGCAGGGCAAGTAATATTAGTTAATTGTAATGATTCGATGGTATCAAACTTGGACATTTCTAATACATCTCTAGGTATTTCTATTTATTACTGTAAGAATATCAGCATAGGAGCTAATGAATTATGTAAAAATAAAGTTAATGCAATTGCTTTATACTACAGTTATAATAACCTCATTTCTGGAAATAACATGACTGATAATGTAAATGGTTTATATTTAGAAGAAAGTGACTATAACACTATTTCGGAAAATAATGTTGTTGAAAATAATAACGGATTCTATTTATTCAATAGTAATAATAATTCCATTATGAGAAATATAATATTTAATGATAATGTAAACGGATTTTATTTAGAATATAGTAGTTCTAACTCTATTTTCGAAAATAATTTATTTAGCAATGAAATTGGTATCTTATTAAGCTCTTATAGTGAATACAATATAATTACGGGAAATACTGCAACTAATAACATTTGGGGAATATTTTTAGAAATTAGTGATTATAATACTATTGAGGGCAATGATGCTAGTAACAATATCGAATCCGGGATTTATGTGACTTTAAGTTTTGATAACATTATTACTGAAAATATCGCAAATAATAACCATGAAAATGGTATATTTCTATTTAATGCTGATTATAATATAATTTCAAGAAACACAGCAAATAATAACAATAGGGGGATATATCTATATTTTAGTGATTATAATAGAATTTTTGGAAATACATTAATAGGAAATAATGAGTGTATAGCTGAAGATGAATGTAATGAAAATACATTTAGAAATAATGGTTCTTGTAACTATGGCATTATAATTTCGGATATCTCAATGTATATTCTTTTTGCATCACTTGGTATTATCTCCGCTGCAATTCTTATAATAAGTGTAATTGTTAAAAAATCTTCAAGAAAAAATGCTTAATTCAACAAATCATTAATTTATTAAATAGATGAGAATTGAATTTTTTGACACCAACTGTTTTATTACAACAATGCTGAATCTCTGAAGAAAATATTAAATACTCAAGTGTCATAACATAAATCTAAATTGATATCCCCCTTTTGAAAATTATAATGAGAACACGCCTAAAATCTTTAATTTTAATATTATTTTCGATTATATTCATTTTATCAGGCTTTTTTAATATTTACATCAATATTAACATCAATATTTCTAATAAAATTACAGAAAAAAACAATAATTTTCTCTTAAATAATTACTCCTTGAAGCTTACGAAGATCTCTGGAAAAATACACATTAATAATAATTGGTCTGAAGTAAGGGCTGCGGGTATTTGTAACGGTTCAGGCACTTATCATAGTCCATATATTATCGAAGATCTAGTAATCGATGTTGGAGGATATGGGAGTGGAATTTTTATAGAAAATTCAGAAGTGTTCTTTATAATTAAAAATTGTACCATATTCAATTCAGGAAGCATATGGAATGACGCAGGCATCCGATTATTGAACGTAGATAATTCCCAATTAATTAATAACACATGTTTATACAACTGCTATGGGATATTTTTAAATGACTGTAAAAATAACTCAATTCTCGAAAATGAGGCTAATTTCAATATTGGTGGTATACGTTTGAATAGTTATAATAATAATAACACTATTTCAAGAAACAATATTAGTAATAATAATGGAAATGGAATATATTTCTCTGATTTTAATGATTTTAACGTAATCTCAGGAAATAACTTAAGCAATAACAATGGTGATGGGATATATTTTTATTATCATAATGATCTTAATTCGATACTAGTAAACTCAATAAATAATAATGAAAATGGTATAAATTTATATTTATATAACGATTATAATTTCATTTATGGAAATTACCTCTGTAATAACGCCCTGGACGGGATATATATATATGAGAGTGATTCTAACAATATTTTAAATAATAAAGCTATAAACAACTTTCAAAATGGAATATCCATCTCTTATTACAGTTATTATAACAATATATCGTTTAATTTGGCGAATGATAATGGATATTCTGGGATCACTATATATTTAGGCAATTATAACCACGTTATGGAAAATGGCGCAAATGAAAATAGTGAATATGGTATAAATTTATACAACTGTGATTATAATACTATCTCGGGGAACACAGCAAACAATAACTCTCAATCTGGGATTGCAATTACGTTCTATTGTATTCAAAATAATTTTTCAAGTAATACTATATGTAATAATTTGGAATTTGGTATTGATATAGTTTTAAGTGATTACAATTTAGTTTCAGAAAATTTTATAATAAACAATACTGAACATGGATTGCATTTGGTGGCTGGTGATCATAATATTATCTCCAATAATACTGTATATTATAACAATGTGGGAATCTACTTATATTATAGTGATTACAATAGAATTTCAGAAAATATACTAATTGGAAATGTGGTTTGTATAAATGAAGTAAACTGTGAAGGAAATTCATTTAGCAACAATGGTTCATGTTATTTTGGAACAAGCACTCCAGACTTCTCAATAATTATCTTTTTTTCGATTCTTGGCATTCTATCATTAGTTTTGCTTATTATAAGTGTTTTTATTAAGAAATCTTCAAGAAGTAAATTATAAATGTACTCCTTTTAAATAAACATAAAATCCACATGAAAAAACTTTATATGATATTTTTTCCTTTTTAAATTACGAATTTTGATATTTTGAAAACATAAATGTTTTATAAAATTAAAATTCTCAATACCGGCAAAGTGGCGTAGCCCGGTGTGCATTGGAATATTCCCGATGACGGGTAGGAACGCACTAGACTGAAGATCTAGGTATCGTGAGTTCAAATCTCACCTTTGCCATACAATTTCTAATTGTTTTCACCTCTGGGTTCTAGTTTCTTTTCTAAATTATTTCTACATTACCTCTCTGGTAAAAATTTAAAAAAGACTTTTAATTTAGAAATTTGATTTAAATGAAATACAATTTTGATAGAATTATCGATCGTTCTCAAACTAATTCAGTTAAATGGAATAAACATTTTCTTAAAGAAAAATTTGGAGCTGATGATGTTTTACCACTTTGGGTTGCTGATATGGATTTTCAATGTCCTCAACCTATTATTGATGCATTGAAAGAGAGAGTCGATGAAGAAATTTTTGGATATTGTTGGCATAAAACTCCTATTTATTTAGATGCTGTTTCAAATTGGATGGCACGAAGACATGGTTGGAAAATTGAAAATGATTGGATTATATTAAGTCCAGGGATTGTTCCAGCCATTTTTATGCTCGTCCAAACTTTTACAAATGTAGGAGAGAAAATAATTATCCAATCACCAGTCTATTATCCATTTTTTAGTGCTGTAGAAAATAATGGACGAATTATCTCATTAAATCAATTACATTATGAGAATAAGAGGTATACATTTGATGTCGATGATTTTGAGAAGGAAGCTAAAGATCCACTAACAAAAATGTTTATTCTCTGTAGTCCTCATAATCCTGTGGGACGGGTCTGGACTGAAAAAGAACTCAAAAAAATAGGAGATATATGTCTTGAGAATGATATATTAATTATTTCAGACGAGATACATCACGACTTGATTCTTTCGGGATATAAACATACTCTTTTTTCAACAATATCAGAAGAATTTGAGAAAAATACCATCATGTGCACAGCACCAAGCAAAACCTTCAATATTGCTGGTTTAAAAACTTCTAATATCATAATTCCAGATGAAAACTTAAGAGAGTCATTCTTTAATACGATTTCCAAGAGAAATAGTGTTATGAGCCCCAATGTATTTGGTATAATAGCATTAATAGCTGCCTATAATGAGGGGGAGGAGTGGTTAAATCAAGTAATTGAGTATATAGAAGCTAATTTTAATTATTTAAAAGATTTTATTGATGAAAACCTGCCTTACATTGATTTTATCGAACCTGAGGGCACGTACCTCGCTTGGTTAGATTGTAATAGATTAGAAATGAATGATGAAAAACTT
>JBHLLI010000183.1:0-7469 GCA_048885765.1 Candidatus Hermodarchaeota archaeon | reverse complement strand
TGATTACTGGCATCATTAAATAGCTCTATTTTTTTAATTTGTTATTAAATTAAAATTAGCATTAAAGTTTTCTGTTCAAAAAAAATTAAAGAGAAACCAATTCCAAACCTTATATCATCAATTTTATCATCTCATAATTCTCTACCTCGACCACAAAAAAGTGAAAAAAGATCATCTAAACAAAATTCTATAACAAAATTGACTTAATTTTCACAGATAAAGCTGAAATTCTAAAATAAGCTAAAAATAAAATTTTGAAAAAATTAAGGTTCAAAATATCAGTTAACCCTGTTAGGACTTCGCGAATTTTTGTATAGCGGCTCATCACATTTTGGATGCAACGATTAGAAAATACTGGTGTATTTCACATTTCACTAGTATTGAGATAAATTAGTTTTATATATTTCATCAGTATTATTTTGATTATATTTGAATCAATCATATTATATATATTATAAAATGCGAGGCGAGAATAGCTGAGATGAAAACAAAAAATAAATTGTTAATATGGTTAATCTCAACATTAATATTGGGATTTATTGGTACAATTGTTGGTGCTATATATTTGGGTAGCTCTTGGTGGATAGGGAGCCTTGTTGGTTTAGGTATACCCACCTTTTTATATATTGCAGATAATTATTGATGAGGAAAAAAGTATTTGATTAAATCTTAAAAAGAAAATCAGTATTGATTAATTCTTGTTGTAATGCAAAATCTCCATTTCTCGCATTGTCCCACGCAAGATCCCAAGGATTAGCTTTCATAAATATTATCTATCCTTTTATTTTCTTTAATCTTCTTTCCTATTTATTTTTCTTTTCCATGCGCTTTTTCATTGCGTGGAGTGACATTCTTGCTCTTTTCTGTCCCTTTACAGCCCAATAACTGCTAATAGGTGCTCGTTCAACCTCTTTTTCTTCCAGTTCAATTTCTTCTAACTCATCTTCTAAATAAGATAATCCTTCAGTAAACCTTTGTTGAACAATACCCAGACCCCCAGACCCCCCTAGGCCCCCAGCACTTAATTTATTCAATTCTCCCAACATGCTAGATTTCAATTTATATAATCTTTTTTTTGACTCTTGAGCTTTTCCTGCGTAATAACTACCTCCAGCAGTTTGAATATTCATCATTACATTAAATTTATGGTTATATTTGGATTTAAATTCATTTTCGTTTTTGGTTACTTTCACTCTATCATTTATAACTCTAATTCTTTTACGACCTTCGTTATCTATATATTCTACTTGCAGTTGTACAGGTATATCTTCTTTCTCATCTAATTCTTTAGCTGAATCCAGTTCTAAATATAATTCCCTATCCTCTGTAATTGCTCCTAAGTTTATATCAGATCCTTTAATAGCTTTTTTAGAGCTATAAGCTCCAGTTATATTTTTAATTATAATCTTAGGAGGAACAACAATTTTTACTTTAACATCTTTCCCTATATATCTCATTTGCCCGAGTTCAGAAAAAATTGCTTCTATTTCTTCACTAGAAATTAGATACATTGTACCGCCAGTCTTATCTGTCAACTTTCCTAAGGTCTGAAGGCCCATCTCGTTGTTATCCCCGGGTGCTGAGATCCCTACGACATCAACAATGAGTCTATATTTATTACATAATTCTGCCATATTTTTATAAAATTTTTTAGCTCCAAGACTTGTACCGGATAAATTTCCTATTCCTTTATTCGCTAGTCCATCTGTCAATAATGTAATTCTCCCAGTATAATTTAATAAATCAAAAGTATCAACAGCGAGAAATAATGCAGGGCCCAATGCTGTCATATCCATTGATTTGAGTTCTTCAACTTTTCTTATCCACCCCTCAGCAAATTCTCCAATGGAACCAAAAAAATCTTCCTTTTTGAGTATTTCGCTTAATTTATTGTTAATCTCCTCTAAAGAAAAGAGAATATCGCCTCGAAATCTTAATGGCTTCTTATCATACCTTAAATAATAATTAACAGAACTTTCAAATGTAATTAAAATATATTTAGTATCAGGAGAATTTATCTTAAAATCTTTTAAAGTCTGAATGAGAGACCTCTTAACTGCTTCAATTTTAGCACCACTCATACTACCAGAGATATCAATTACAGATATATAAAGATCACCTTCGGTAACTTCCATTTTTGTAATCTTTTCTTCTTGTTTTGACTTCCTTTTTAATGCTTCAATTAATATAAAATCAATGTCATTTGGAAGTTTTTCTTGAATCTTAGATTTATCTATTGTATTTAATGTTCCACAGAATTCACATATATAATAAGAACCTTTTTGAGGGTCATCTTGAATTAAATTAATTTCTGTAAAAATGGCACCGCAATTTTTGCATTTGATAGGCTCGGTTTTAATCTCTTTTTTAGGTTTCCCTAATTCTTTAAAAGCAATTGAATATAGGTATGGATATAATTCTTTTTTTGATGGTTTTTTTGTTAAAAATTCTGGAAATGCACGATAAAACATGATTTACTTCAACTTTTTAAATCAGATTTTAAATTCTATATAGTAAAAAAGTAAAGATCAGTATGTAAATTGTCTATATTCGTATATTTAACATTTGTGTAAATTTAGAATTATACTATTATTAAATCTTGTTCCAATTTCAAAGAAAATTGGAAAGGTAAATTTAGATCTTAATCTCAATGAAAATTTAGCAAAATTGTTTAAAATTTAAAATGGAACCTTCTTTGAAGAAGAAATTATAAAATTAGCTAAAAATAAAATTTCAAAATATTATTATGGAAATACCTTTTCAGCTTCTTTCTCGTCAAACTCGAGCTCTCGTAAGCGGATTCGAATCTCGCGAGGAGTAAAGGAAGCTCTTAACACTTCTAACACATTATCATGAAGAGCTCAGTGGAATTACCGATTGGCCCAGCAGCCTATATAACAAGATCCTGGGGAATATAGGTCCTACCACACATCGTCACTCATATCCGATAAAAATATTTTCTAAAACCTTTTTTTTCTTTTTTTTCTTAAAATTTTGAATAATCTGTTTAATAGAAGCGAACTGATTTAAATATAAAAACTTTATAACAATGCATAAGAGAAGATGAAAAATACCATAAATCATTAATTCAAGTTTTATTAAATGAAGAAAGAAAAGCTAGAAAACCTTATAGGATGGATTAAACAACCAAAAAAATTTAAGTCCATAATTAGTTTGGGAGTATTTATTGTACTGTCTGCGACCTTTCTTAGTCTCTCATTCGTGTTTGGTAAGAACAATACTAATATCCTTGAAGGTAATTATAATCAAGTTGAATATTTATATCAAGAGAGTTATATTTGTAATAATACATATCGATATGGGGGAATTTGGTTTACCCATGAAAATTATTTTCAAGTAATATGGAGAAATATAGGCATGAATACTTATACATTAAATTTAGCTATGAATTCACGTAATAGGGTTCCAACGGTTTACATTTTTGTAAATCCAGTTAATACATATACAATTCAAGGAGAAATCACTTTTAATGGGATAAAATATGATGTTTATGATGGAGGTTCAATATTATCACACGATTGGATTGAAATCACAACTTTTGAAATATTTCTTGAGCAATATCCAATATCTCTAAATTTAAATTGTAGTAATACACACAATTCGGATTTAGGAAATGTCACTGCTACAGGAACAATATTTGATCAAATAAAAATCAGTATACCTTCAAATTATTTCCTTTTCTATGGGATTTTTGTCTTACTCACTGCTTTTTCTATAATAGCTGCGATAAGCATTGCAGGCTTATTATGTAAAAATTATTATCGTAAAATAATGAAAATAAAAGAATCAATAAAGGAAAAATAGACAATTTCTAAAAGAAGTTAAAAGTAAGAATTAGAATAATTATAAAGGACAAGGATTTTCAATCTGTTCTATAAATTGGTTGATTAACTGCCTTTAAATAATAAATATTCTGATTTATATCTCTTAGTTTAACAACAACATCAATAGCAATACCCGGTCCCCATTTCGGACCATTTCGAAATACCATTTCAAATATATTCCCAGATATCTTATATTCAGTTGTATGTAATGCTGAAATTATATTTATATCATTAATTAACCAAATACGCTCAAGACTTAATTCTGAGGGAAATACTAAGATGTCACTCACATGAATTTTAATAATTGCTATTAGAGGTTTTCCATCGGGAGGGGAAATTGGCATAAAATCACGCCACATATATGTTTCTAGAGAATAGTTTATATCTCCTATTTCTATTTCTTCTAATGCTGTATATATACCAATCTCTGTATAATTATCCCATACAGTTGTACCAGGCTCATTGGTACCATCCAGAGCGACTCTAAAATATATTATTCCCACTGTGGAAGACACTACAATCCCTAAAAATATTAGCACTAGACCAGTCTCTTTCTTCAAATGATGAAACCTGAAGATTTTTACATTGCAAAAAAGATATAGAAATATTTAAAAGCTTCCCTAAGTATTTCATTCATTTTGAATAAACTTGTCACTTCTGCGGAAATGAGGTTGATTAAAAAACAAGCTTTACAAATCCTAGGATAAAATCAACTGTTAATTATTAGACAAGATTTATCTATATAATTGTTTGCTTGGAAATTGATTTATTTTAAACGACGTTAGAAAATTATGTGATAGCAAAAGTATTTATAATGTTTTTTAGAAGATATATAATAAGGGGATCTCCATTACTCCTTCTAAAAGAATGCAGAGCGAGATCGGATTCTTCTAAAAAAATAATTTAATGAGGTGATATAATGACAAAATATTTTATATGTCCAAAATGTGGTAAGAGGGAACTTACCATTATAAAAATGAAAGAGCCTGTAGCAATGGTGATTTGCGGTAATTGTAATTTATCAAAAAACATTCCGAAGCCAAAGATATATGAAGAAATAGATGTATTTGGTGATTTCATTGATATTTATCAACAAAAAAATAACCTGACTCGAAAGACGATGACTTTTAAAGAACTAAAGGATAAATCTGGGTATTTAGAGTTTTAAAATCTCGATGACATTAACCCTTATTAACACGATTTACATAGAAAGCAAAATCTTTTGTGAAAATATAATCAGGACTCAATTCATTAGGAATTTTTACTAATAATTTTTTCAAATTATCTTTTGATAAATCTGAAATTTTAAAGAAAGAAGATTAATACAAGAATAGGAAAATTTAAAATTTTATAAAGGAAAAACTTTCTCGGCTTCCTTCTCGTCAAACTCGAGTTCTCGTAAGCGAATTCGAATCTCGCGAGGTGTAAAAGAAGATTTTAATACTTCTATCACATTATCATGAAAAGCTTTTAAATTATCAACCGCAGCTTGATAATAAAAATCCTTCTCGCGAAAATTAAGGTTTACAATATCAGTTAACCCCGTTAAAGCCTCGCGAATTTTCATATAGTGGCTCATCACATCATCCAATTTTTCTTCCATACTTAGTTGACCCATCTTGTTCCCTCATTTATTTTTTTGTTTTACAATTAATGATAATAAAAATCAATATATAAATATGTCGCTTTTCGATCATTATGTGGCGATAGAACGACGGTTCTTTTCATTATTCCGATCATAATTTCTGTTTGTGATCATCTATTTTTTCAGAATAAAAATTTTCTTATTCAAAAAAATAGTGATTTTTAATGACGAAAAACGGCGATTGCGATCGGTTTCGTTAATGATTCAAAACAGGATGTCGATTGTGGATCATTATTTTGTCGTCCTATGACCGAAGGGTGACCTTTCCCACCCTATTTTGCCAGTTTCAGTCAAGAGGGTTCCGAATTTGTTTCGCCTTTTCTAGATGAAAAATATTGAAATTTAAGTTACGCCCATAATCATCCCATCAGATCAAGTTATCATTTTTTCGTAATTTTGTAGAAATTAAAAAGACTGGAAGTTTTATTTTGACAGAATTCGCAAAAATCATTCTTTTTTTTGACCGAAAACATTTAAATATGAGTGTGAAAATAATTAAAATAGGAAAAAAAATTAAAAAATAACCTAAAAAAAATCAAGAAAATTGGATGTGAATAAGAAAAATGTCAAAAATGGATCAAGTATCCGAGTTAGAGGAGAAGGTCAAGCAACTGACAGAGGTCCAAAGGACTGAAATTTACGAGTATGCCAGGCGGGTGAGTCGCGAGACGATTGAGGAGGTGTGTCCCGCACTTTTGCGGTTGGCGTTAGAATCCGAGAAAGGTAAGCTTAAAAACCAATTAGGGATGGTGATATTCCATCTTCAGAAGAACGAGCGGATAAATACTGTTATTGGCCTTCAAAAGCTTCTTGATGCCGCCTTAATCGTGAATCCAGAGGAAATGTTTAAGATTTTGGAGAGTGCGGACGAGGGGGCGCAGGAGTTAGCAAAAAAGATTAAAGCCTTATTATAATTTTTTTCTAATTTTCACTTTTATTGACTTATTTTTTATAGAAATGGTTAAATTCTTTGAAATTCGACCATAAGGTTGGATAAAATATTTTTTGTTTTTTATAGTATTTTATTTGGGGGGTATCGTCGCATTTTTTGATGGTCACGGTAGAGGGCGAGGATGATGAGTATTTCGAAGAAGACCATAAGGGGGATCCCTCCTATGAGTAGCCATAATTGCAATGTGGAGATAAAGCCTCCAAATCGAGTAATTGCTAAAAAGAGAAGTCCGATTCCTATAATAGGGAAAAAAAGGGTACCTAATAACACTTTTCCCAACCCCTTCTCTATGATTGCATAAAAATCTTCTACAGATGTCTTAATATTTTCAAATGTATTAGCTCTGGTTGAGATATTAGAAATACGACTAATAGAGCAGGATTTAAAGTGATTCTCAAGGGACCTCCCGATGTTGAGGAATTCAATGCTTGAATTTGCGATATACGAATTTTGAGTTTTGGCAATGTCTAATCTCTTATTAAAGGAGCAATTATTGATGGAGATATTAGAACATTTTTGAAGGTCTAAAGCTTCAAACGAGCATCCTTCAAAGGTTAAGTTTTTAGACATATAATATTTTCTTGACATTATTGGCAAAAGACTTAAATATCTAGTATCATAAGTTATTGTTGTTCCTCTCTTTAGTTTGAGGATAATTTAAAGAAATTCAATGAAATGTTTTGGAGGTTTAAAATGACAATTTATTTAATTGATATTGCTGATTGCAGTAGTTTGGGAAATTGGGAATACCCTTATATTGATATTATTTTGGCTGAGGGTATTATTAATGGTGTCATATATGGATTTCTCGTCTGGGTGGTCTTTAGTATAGCAAGGATGATCTATGAAAAACTTCGAGGGCCCAAAGAAATGGTGGTAAAAGCATCAAAGTTTATGAAAGAAAATAATTTTGACTATTTTTATGCGATCTATCTTTTTCCAGATAATGTATGTGGTCCAAAAGATTTTGAAACAATTCTTAGTTTAATTAAAAAAGGAATTTTTCAACCAAATAAAGAATTAAAAT